>DEPD01000155.1 GCA_002358575.1 Lachnospiraceae bacterium UBA3401
GCCGGGGCATCCTGGGCGGGTGGTTCGCCGCCAGTCTGCTCGGGGGCGTTCTCCGGGGCCGGGGGCTCCGGGGCGGGAGCGTCCTGGGCAGGAGCACCCTCCGGGCCGGCATCGAACAAGCTGGGCTGGGGATTTTCCTCCGGGCTCACGTTTAATTTTTCGTCTGCCATTCGTTACCTCCTTTTTTAATTTCGTGAATGTTGCACAAATCTTGTGCTAAAAGTTTGTTACTATTTTTTCGCCTCCCTCCCGGCTATCCACGCAAAAAAGCCGCCCGTTTTTTCATGCCGGACGGCTTTCTGCGTAATGTGATAGCTCAAATAATATTTTTTTGTGGTTGCTGGCTCCGAAAAGCCTTGATATTACAGTGTTCCTATTAAAACTCATTCATATGCTTGCTCCGAAACTTATCATTTAGCAAATACGGAAAGGAAGGGAAAAGAATGGATTGGGAACTGGAAATCAAGGACAGCGGCTATCTGCCCGAAAAAGGGAAGCTGACAGAGGAGACTGTCTACTTTTCTTCATTGACGACGGTGTATCGGGTGTGACGTTTGACAGACCAAATTTTAACCGCATGATTGCGGAGATTGAAGCCGGAAACGTGGCGACGGTCATTGTCAAGGATATAGCGTGCCAGTTATAGGTACATCAAACAAAATACAGGGTAGGAACACATTGGAAAAGGGATTGCGAGATGCAGTCCTTTTTTGATATGGGAAAAGGAGAATATCAGATTATGACGAACCTAACAAAGTATGAAATGGAAACTGTGGTAAATTATAACGCCAGAGAACGGACGGCAACCGTTTACACAAGGAATAAGTTGGTGATGAGTAAACTGGATCGGTTTGTGACGGATTATCTTGAAAGCTATAAGTTGCTAAACCAAACGGAGATTGGCAAGACTTATTCTATGCCAAACAATGAAATTAAAAATCCTTTTAATTAAGGAAAAGAGAAGCGGATAATGGATTCACAATAATTATATAAAAAATAGTGTATAAAGTTGTCCTTATCAAATACTTTAATGGGTGAGTTACATAATTAACAACTGTTACCTTTGATTACTTGTAAAATGCAGATATTTTGATATAATGAAGTTATCATAAGAAATAGGAGTTAAAGTAATGTATACTATATTAATTATAGAAGATGACAGAGTTTTAAATCTTGGAATGCAGGAATGTTTGAAAGAATTTGGATATAAGGTTATGGGGGCACAGACAGGGGAAACAGCTACTAAGATTGTAAGTGAAGAGTGTATAGATTTAGCTGTTTTGGATGTAAATTTGCCTGATATGGACGGATTTCAGATTTGTAAGAAAATAAAAAATATACGTGATGTGCCAATTGTTTTTCTGACAGTGAGGGATGAAGAACAGGATATTGTTGCTGGGTTTGATATGGGGGCAGAAGATTATATTACAAAACCATTTAATATTACTGTATTACAAAAGAAGATTGCAGCAATTTTAAAGCGTTGTAAAACTCAAAATGCGAATCAATATATTATTAATAAACTGAGTGTGGATTTTGATAAAAAGAAGGCTGTACAAAATAATGAAATAATCAATTTTACACCTACAGAGTATAAAATATTGGAATTGTTGATTCTTAATAGAGGTCATGTGCTTGTAAAGGAAAATTTAATACAAGAATTGTGGGATAATAGTGGAAACTGGGTGGACGAACATACTTTAGCTGTAAACATTAGTAGAATTCGTGGAAAAATAGAGGAACCAGAACGAAAGTTGTTAAAAACAGTATTTGGAATAGGCTATATGTGGGGTGATAATCTGGATGAAGAATTATAATATAAAAGAATTCAGTTTTATAAAAACACCAATTGTAATAGAATTTACATGCATTGTCATATTAGTGTATTTATTCATGAGTAAACACAATGACTATCTAGGAGTAGCTATATGCCTTTTGGTGTTGATACAACAAATATATTTGATTTATAGAGGTATGAAATTTTTTTATGAATTTGTGAATGATATAGAAGAAACAATGAAACTGGTTCAGCGTGATTCAAAATTAGATGTCAAAAAAAGTTTGCAGGATACAATTTATTCAAAGTTATATGCTAATCTATTACAAATTCAGGAAAGTAAAAAAGTATATATGGAGAACCAGAAAAAAGAATTAGGAGTGATTCATCAGTTAATATCAGATATATCACATCAAGTAAAAACTCCGATTACTACGGCAAAAACATATGGACAAATGATATTAAAATGTGATAAAGAAAGTTTCGATATAAAGAAGGTACTCGGATATATATCCATTATAACAGCACAGATAGATAAATTAGATTTTCTGATGCATTCTCTCATTAAAATATCCAGGCTAGAAACAAATATAGTGAATTTGCAGCCACAAATATGTAATGTTAAAAATATATTAGCAGAATCCTATGTGGGTGTTTTGTATAATGCAGAAAAGAAGAATATTCATGTCTATGCAGACTATAAAGGAGAACATGAAGTTTTTGTAGATTATAAATGGACTATAGAGGCAATTTTTAATATAATTGATAATGCGGTCAAGTATACAGAACAGGATGGAAACATTAAAATTGAAATTGTTACAAGTGATAATTTTGAAATTATCAGTATTGCAGATGATGGAAGTGGAATTGAGGAAGATAAGATACCACTTATTTTTAAACGATTTTATAGAGAGGAAAAATCAAAACAAATTGAAGGGGTAGGTTTGGGATTGAGTTTAAGTAAAGAAATAATTGAAAAAGAGCATGGATATATTAGAGTAAAGTCAATATTACATCAGGGAACAACATTCTATATATATCTGCCTAGAAGGGAAAAAGAAAGTGAGAATAACGGATAAGACTGGTGATTGTCAGTCTTTTTATTATGTCGTTTCTCTATTCGATTTTTGTAAATGTTACAAAATTGTGATAAAAAAGTTTGATTTTTGAGAGTAGAATGAAACATGTGCAGTTTATAATAGCATATAAAGTTGCTGATGAAGTTATACGAGGAGGGCATAATGGAAATATTAAGGGCTATAAATATTAAAAAATATTATGGAGAAGAACCAAATATCACAAAAGCTTTGAATGGGGTAAGCATGAATGTTGATAAAGGGGAATTCGTTTCTATTATAGGAGCTTCTGGCAGTGGAAAGTCAACACTGCTTCATATTTTGGGAGGATTAGATAGTCCTTCATCGGGGGAAGTATCCGTGAGGGGGATTCGATTAACAGATTTAAAGGAGCATGAATTAGTGACTTTTCGACGCAGAAATATAGGATTTATTTTTCAGGATTATAATTTGGTATCTAATTTGTGCGTTTACGATAATATTGTTTTACCAATACAGTTGGATGACAGTAGAGTAGATGATAAATATGTAAAAGATATATGCCAAATGCTGCATATGGAAGATCAATTGGAAAAATCACCGAAAAAACTCTCAGGTGGACAGAAACAGCGTGTGGCAATTGCAAGAGCATTAGCAATTAGACCAGCAATTATTTTGGCTGATGAACCAACAGGAAGTTTGGACAGCAAGAACCGATGGGATGTGTTTGGTCTGTTGAAAAGGGCAAGTAAAGAATATGAACAAACAATAGTTATGATAACACACGATCAGGAATTAGCTATGAATACAGATAAGATGTATCGGATTGAAGATGGACAGATTGTTAAGGAGGGATAGCTTGAAAAAGGCAAGCAAAGAAGCACTGAAAAAAATAGCCAAAGCAAATATCGAAAATAATAAGATAAGAAATATAGCATTAACTACATCTGTCATCGCTGTTTCCATCATGTTGATTATCGTTTTGGGAGTTGGAACAAGCTATGTCAAAAATTTCTCAGAGATGAATACAAGGTTGAAAGGTACAAATGCGCAGGGATTTGTATGGGATATTTTTCCTGATAAAGGCAGACGCTTGCAGGAAATAAAAGAAATTGAAAATATAGGGAAACAATATTTTGTAGGAACAATTGAAAGCGGCAGGGAACAGGAACGTGTATCATTGACAGCTTATGATATAAATGAGTGGAATAATAACATATTGCCAACGATAACTAATTTTACAGGTGTATTTCCGACTAAGGAAAACGAAATATTGTTATCCGAAACAACAATAGAAACATTTCGATTAGGTGGAATAAAAATAGGTGATAAGCTGACATTAAATGTTAAAATTTATGATGGAAGTATACAGGAAGAATTTACAGTAGTTGGCACATATAAAGATTTTGTGAAATGCAGCCTTAGAAACATTAAAAGTATAAGCGGGAATGTTTTGGCAGCAAGTCTAGAAGCAGAAAATTATACAATGTACCCTACCTGTAATTGTATTGTATCAGAACAATTGGCGAATAAATTGGTATCTAAAGACCATATCTATTATACATTTCAAATAAAGGAGGCAAAAGGTATTGATGAGATCATCATATCAGAATTAGGTTTGCAGGATAAAGGTCAGGTTATGCTTGTTGATGCCGAAGGTGGAACAAGTCAGTATGTAGGCTTCTTTCTGGCAGTATTGATCTGCTTGGTAATTAGCCTGTGCAGTTATTTGTGTATCTATAATATTATGAATATTTCATTCGTAAATGATGTTCATTTTTGGGGAAATATTAAAACGATAGGCACAGATAATAAACAACTAAAATATATTGCGAATTATGAAACAAATTATTTTGTACTGCGTGGATTGCCTATTGGTTTATTGATTGGTGCATTTGTGGCAGCAAAGTTCGTTCCATTTATACTTAGAACAGCTGTTGGAAGTGGTGGGTATGCTGATATTATGCCTATGAAAATGTGGCACAGCGGTTGGCTTTTCTGCCTGACAATGGGCTTTTGCTACTTTACTGTATGGATTAGTTTTAGGAAATCTATCAGATTTTTAACTCGAATTTCACCTGTTGAAGCGATACACTTCAATAGTGAGATGGATACAAATAAGGGAAAACAAAAAGAACAACATAGATGTAATGGAAAACTATACAAAATGGCATGGCATAATATTATAATTGAAAGAAAAAAGTTTTTGGTGGTAGTTACAACGTTATTTTTAGGATTTTTTGTATTTTTGTTATCCTATACAATGTTTTCCTCACCCAATTGGGATTTATATTTAGATACTGAAGCACCTGATGATTTTAGTATCAGGGATAGTAATGTGACAGATTCTTTACTAGCCGGGGAACAGGGAATCCAATACCTGACAGAAGATATATATTATCATTTAGAGCAGATGCAGGGAATAACCAGTATTGAAAAAACATATGTCCAGCCTGTAACTGTAAAGTATTCTAATAAACTGCAAGAGTATTCTTTAAATACAGAAGATTTGTTTGGAACTGCATTGGGAATTTCTAGCGAAGTTATTCAACAATATGCGTTGGCAAACGGAGCGGTATATTCAGTAGATGACATCAATGATTTTATGAAAGGTAGTGCAGTATATATTAGTGCTGTTGATAACGGAAGTTGTCCTGATTTGACAGGGAATGTAATACAAATATACAGTGGTGAAAGTACGATTCAGACATACACGATTGCTGGAACAATACAGCCTGATTCAAAGCTGGATATAAGAGAGCTTGGTTCAATTACAAATACAAACTATACAGATCAGGAAAAAATCAGGGTTTTTATGAGCGAAGCTGGTATAAAGAAATTAATTGAAGAACCATGTATTTATTATATACAAATGAATGCAGATAAGGATTTGGAACCTTATTTAAAAGAAGAAATTCAGCAGATTATAGACGAAAATAAAGTACAGACTATCAATAGAAGCGATTTACTGCCAACATTTCAACCAGTAGCACAATCTGTAGTCGTTATTGGCGCGATATTTTCTGGAATTTTGTTGATTGTAGGATTGATGAATTTTATCAACTCGCTATGTACCAGTATATACGCAAGGCAAAAGGAATTGGCAGTGCTGTCAAGTATAGGGATGTCAAAACAGCAGATGATTCGGTTGTTGAGTCTTGAAGGCGGGTACTATGCGATTATAACATTCGTGTCGTTAAGTACGATAGGAATAGGGCTGATTTATTTGCTGATGCAGGCTGTAAAATCACAAATGTATTATCTGGAGTTCAAATTTCCGACAGGTATTTTAGCTTTACTTTTCACATTATTATTTGTTGTTTGTATTATAACTCCATTATTGGCATATAAGAGCATAAATAAAAAGAGTATTGTTGAGAGGTTAAAAAATAGTGAGGAGTAAAATGAGGAGGATATATGTTTATTTAAATATATATTGTGAGAAGAAATCTCAAATATTCAAAGGAAAGAGGTGAATAAGATGCTGGAAGTATTAAAGATTGTTATGTAAATAAGCATATAGACTATATGTCAGAAAATACAGCCGATGAAGTTGTGCGCTTTATAAACAAAAAGGATGAAGAAGTAAATCCTGAACGTTTAAAAATAGTATTTAGTGGTGGAGAACCATTACTAAATTTTAAAGTTATTAAATGAATAATAGATGGCTTAAAAGCGTTAGAGATGAAAAAAACAATTATTTACATGATAACAACAAATGGAACTTTATCATTATGTGATGATCATTATAAATATCTCAAAAAAATGTGGGTTTCAATCAGTATAGATGGAACAGAAAAATGGCATAATCTCGCTCGAAAATACAAAAATAGTTCTGAGGGTTCTTATGAAAAAGCTATGTTTACATTAAATGAAATGTTAGCAAAACAAATGCCAGTTAGAGTGAGAATGACAATAACGCCAGATAATGTTGTAAACTTTGCAGAAAATTATATAGAATTATATAAGATTACAAACCAATTAGTAGCGTTTGAACCGAATCTAAGTGATAACAGATGGAGTAAAGATACATTGGATATGCTATTTGAAAATTTAAGAAAAATTATTATTTATTTGCAAGATAATAATCTGAAAGATGCGAGGGAAATCACATATGCATTAAAGGAACAATACTTTCATTTTAGGACAAAATGCTCTGGAGGAATTAGTACATTTCATATTTCTTCAATAGGAAAACTATATCCCTGCATATTAGCAACAGGGGTAGAGGAATATGAACTTGGTGACGTTGAAAATGGAATTGATTTTAAAAGATTAAACAATTTTCACAAGATTAATGAAAAGAAAACTCAAGACTGTGAAGGCTGTTCTTTTTATGATAATTGTGAGAGTAAGACATGTAAAATTGTAAATAAGTATTATTCTGGAAGTTATGATTCACCTTCTGTTGTAAAATGTAATATACAAAATAAAATGTACCAATTGTTAATGGAATTTAAAAAATTATGGGAGAAGTAGTGTGAAAAATACTTCCAATGAAATAAAAGACACTGCCAAAGAAATATTAAATTTCATATGAAAGGGCAGTGCTTTTTCATTTTTATTTTAACCGCAGAGGTGGCATGGGGGATTACTATGAAGATTAATACAGAGGCGATTCAAATTACACCTTTAAAAAATGGCAGGGTGTTAGTTGGGAATGTTATGACAGGTGATTATTTAAAAATTAGCAAAGCATATTTTGAAGTAATTACGAGTATAATAAATCAGTATGGAGAATTAAATAAATTTTTACAGGAAAGTGATGAAGAACCAACTATAAAGAATAACTTGCAAAAATTGTATGAAGGTCTTGTACGTATTAAATGTTTTGTGCAAGAAAACGAAAAGTTTATCGAAGATACAAAATATAATGAAATTTATTTAGCAGTGACTGATAGATGTAATCTAAAGTGTAAACATTGTTGTCAAGATAGTGGTTGTAGAGTTCACGATGCTTTAACTACAGATGATATTAAATTGGCAATAAATTATATTATAATGTTAAATCCAAAAGGAATTGTGTTTACCGGCGGTGAACAAATAATGAGAAAAGATTTAATTGAACTTTTACATTATGCTAGAACTAATTTTAAAGGACAGATAATATTATCTACAAATACACTACTTATCACCGAGAAAAACATTAATTCTATATTGGAGAATATTACTGGAATATCAATTAGTTTAGATGGTTATGGTCAGAATTCATGTGATATTGTCAGGGGTAATGGAGTTTTTAAAAGAACGATTGAAAATATTAAACTGATTAGAAAAAAAGGATTTGAAAGTATTAGTATTTCTGCTGTTTATACAAAATATATGGAAGGGCATGAAAATGAGTTTAATGAACTGTGTAAGAAATATGATGCGGTTCCAATTATAAGAAATCTTTTTCTAAATGGAAGAGCAAATATTAATGAAGATGACTTGGTGCCTTCTGATTACTTATGGCATATTACAAGGAGCAGAGAAATAAGTTGTAGGCATTGTAGGGCAGGCGAAAGAGAATTGTATATTTCATCAGCAGGAGAAATCTATCCATGTCCTAATTTGCAATACAAAGAATTTTATTGTGGGAATGTTACAGATCCAATGATTGAAAGTAGTTTTAGGGAAAAGAAAATAGGGGAGATTGCACGAGAAAAAATGAAAATTCATCGTACATGGAATCAAGAAAATTGTAAAAACTGTGAAATGGGATTGTTTTGTCAAACTTGTGAGGCGGAGTATAAGATGCTGATTGATAATAAAGCATTATATCAAAAGTTTTGCGAAACAAAAAGAAATTACTTATCAAGTTTGATTTAGAAAATCTTGCATTATCAAAACAAAATTTTCTAAAGAATATAGTATTTTTGAATTATATTAAAAAGTTGATTCATTCAATATTTCTGTCATAAAGATATTCAATATTATTTGTCTTTTGCATAACGATTTCACTTGTATTTAAAAGATTATGTGACAAAAATGTCAAAATAAAAAATTATCAATCAAAGTATAAAATGGAAATATAATTAAGTAGAGTGAATAGTGTATGAAAGAAGGAAAGGAAATTATGTAAATATTGAGTAAGAGAAATCGTAAAATTTTAACCCGTTTCATATATTAGGGTGAACCGCAATGAAGTCAAAATTTTCATGCAGTTCACCTTTTCCATTGTGAGATTTTACGTCATATTTTGCACTGCAAGGGGGAAAGGCTTAAAAAAATGTATGATGCTGCAGAGGGGGAAGATAAAAAAATCCTCGAACGTGTCCTGCGGAAGTACGGAGCATATAAGCTGGAGTTGTAGCTGAATGAAAAACTGAATATTGTTATACATACAGGACGTGGGGATATGTATAGCCACTATGTAGGTGCGCCACGATATGCCTGCTCTGATTTGTTTTTGGAGTGGACGTGAGGGAATAGAAATCATCTATTGAAGCAAAGGCATTGAGCGATAAGAACTTGATAAAATGCACAGCAGTTGTGCAGGGCGATGAAGCATATTCGTGATAATGATACTTCTGAATTTTCCGATTGAAATTCAGTCATAAATTGACGGTGCGATACCGATGTGGGCAGCGTAATGACCTGCCACTTGTATGTAATTTATCTGATTAAAAAATGGGAGAAAGTGACAGGGAATTTGTAATCTTTTTTTGTGTACCAAAACAGCGTGAGGGCGGTTATGAACGTAACAGTTTGTAGCCGTCCTTTTTTGTGTTTGAAGGGAGGAAATGAATGGTAAATAAGAAAAAAATCAGGAAAGAAAAACGGGAAAAGCCGACAAGGATTGTCGTGGAGCGTGTCTATCTTGGCGGTCAGAGCATGGAGGACGCTTTCTGCAAAATCAATGAGGAAACAGTCAAAGAGAATATTACTGAAATCTTGGAAAAAACGGTTTAACTTTCAGGGCGGTCATGTTATAATGCTTATAGTGTGTTCCGCCCTTTTATGGAGGTAGGAAGATGAAAGGGAACGGAACGAAAATTACAGCTTTATATTGCAGACTGTCACAGGACGATGGGAATGTCGGGGACAGCATGAGTATCCAAAGTCAGAAAGCTATCCTTGAAAAATTTGCAAGGGAAATGGGGAAAATAGCTTATTCTTTCTATGTGGATGACGGTTATTCAGGGACAAATTTCCAAAGACCGAGTTTTCAGAGAATGATAGCTGATATTGAGGACGGGAAGATTGATACGGTCATTACAAAAGACCTCTCCCGTCTTGGCAGGAATTATCTTGAAAGCGGCGCATACATTGAAGTGTTTTTCCCACAGCACCATGTCCGTTATATCGCAGTCAATGACGGTGTTGATTCCGAGCAGAGCGGAGGGCTTGACATCACGCCTTTCAAGAATATCCTGAATGAATTTTATTCGAGGGATATTTCCAAAAAAGTCAAAAGTGGGAAGCATATACGGGCGTTGGAAGGTAAATTCATGGGAACAACCGCACCATTCGGTTATAGGAAAGATCCGCAGAACAAAAACCACTTAATCGTTGATGAAACAACTGCACCCACTGTCAGGCTATTATTCAGTCTTGCCTTGGAAGGATACGGAACAAACCGTATCGGTAAAGTGCTTTATGAGAGGAAAATCCCAAAGCCGAGCTATTACAAGCAGGAGTTTTTCTCACAGCATGATACGGGCAGTGATGATTACTGGTATGACTGGAAACAGGAGGTCATAACACGGATTCTGCGCAATCCCGTTTACAAAGGCGGAATGTATGTGCATACCACTTCAAAGCCGACATTCAAGTGCAAAGGCAGGGGATATATCCAGCGGGCAGACAGGGAGATACTGGAAGATGTGCATGAGGCGGTTGTTACAAAAGAAGTTTGGCAGACAGTGCAGGACATCATTGACAGGCACACCAAAGTCAAGCCTTGCACTTCCGGCTATGAGAATATCTTCAGGGGGGCTTTTGAAATGCTCTGACTGCGGACAGACGCTCTTAATCCATACGGACAACCGCAACCCTGACAGGGATTTACTGGACAAGACCTATTACCAATGCACCACTTACCGTAAAAAGGGAGCGAACTTCTGTACCGCACACCGCATCAGCGCAGGGGATATTGAAAATGCTATCAAGTCAGACATTGACAGACACGCAATAAAGGCAATGAAAGACAAAGAAAAATTCATAAATAATGTACTTCTAAGCATGAACGAGAGCAGCGCAGAACGTTCGGAAAAAGTAAAGGCGGAGATTGACAAACTCAAAAAGAGGAATGCCGAACTTGACCAGATGTATATCCGTCTGTATGAGGATTATTCCAGCGGGAAGCTGTCGGAAAAGAAGTTCACCATGATGTCAGCGCATTACGAGCAGGAACAGGACGCAAACGAGGAAAAGCTGTCGGAACTGGAAAAACAGCATAAAGCGAAATCTGCCGCTGTTACCAATGCAGAGCAGTTTACGGAGAGCCTTGCACAGTGCGCAGGCATGAAGAAACTGACTGCAACGGTGCTGAATACGCTGATAGAGAAGATAGAAGTACACAATCCAGCTATGGTCAACGGAGTGAAAGAACAGAAGTTGACTGTCTATTACAAATTCGTAGGTCAAATCGACTAAAGTGTCTATAAATGGAACGCAATAGATATGTCAAGGTTAGGGCGCGATTATCTGAAAGTCGGCTACTATACGGAAATCTTTTTCGTAGAGCG
>DEPD01000141.1 GCA_002358575.1 Lachnospiraceae bacterium UBA3401
TGGTTTTGCATGGCTTGATGTTTGTAATAGGAAGCTGACGGCTGAACTATTACGAATTTTATAATTTTTTATCTTTATCTTCTTTTCATTGGTGTAAATATCTGTTAGAATATCAAAGTATGTTTAAAATAAAGAATACTACTTAGGAGGAGTATACAGATGGCAGTTATCAGACCATTTTGCGCTTACAGACCAAAAAAAGGCTTGGAGGATAAAATAGCAGCACTCCCTTATGATGTCTACAATCGGGAAGAGGCATGTGCAGCAGTGAAGGGCAATCCGCTCTCCTTTCTAAATATTGACCGGGCAGAGACACAATTTGACACAAGTGTTGATACCTACGCTGATGTGGTTTATCAGAAGGCACATGATATGCTTTGGGAGCAGATTGATAACGGAACGTTTGTTCAAGAAGATAAGCCAGTCTACTATATTTATGAGCTCACAATGGACGGGCGTGTTCAAACAGGAATTGTTGCATGTGCAAGTATAGATGATTATCAGAATCAGGTGATTAAAAAGCATGAAAATACACGTGCGGACAAAGAACTTGACCGTATTCATCATGTTGCGACTTGCGAGGCACAGACAGGACCAATTTTTTTGGCGTACAGAGCGAACGATATTGTGAAGGCAGTGATAACAAGAACAAAAAGCCAATCAGCTCTCTATGATTTTACATCGGAGGACGGGATTGTACATAGAGTTTGGTGTATCAATTCTCAAGATGAAATTGCTTCAATACAACAGGCATTTGAAGGAATTTCACAGATTTATATTGCAGATGGACATCACCGCTGCGCCTCTGCGGTCAAAGTAGGTCTGGCAAAGAGAGAAGAATACCCCGATTACACAGGTGAGGAGGAATTTAATTATTTTCTGTCAGTTTTATTCGCAGATGAGGAACTAATGATTATGGATTATAATCGAGTTGTGAAAGATTTAAATAAACTCTCTACAACGCAGTTTTTAGAGGCTGTCAGCAAAATATATAAAATTATTGCAAAGAGCACAATTTGTCAAAAACCTACACAGAAAGGGCAGATTTCCATGTTGTTAGAGGATACATGGTATCTGCTGGAGGTAAAGCCTGAATATCAAAGTGATGATCCTGTGGAAGGGCTTGATGTGGCAATTTTGCAAAATTATGTATTAGCGCCAATTCTTGATATTCAAGATCCAAAAACCAATCAACGAATTGATTTTGTGGGTGGAATTAGAGGGATTGAGGAGCTTGAGCGACGTGTGAAAACAGATTCTAAAGTGGCGTTTGCAATGTATCCGACTTCAATTCATGAGCTTTTTCGCGTTGCAGATGCCAATATGCTTATGCCGCCAAAATCTACATGGTTTGAGCCAAAGCTTCGGAGTGGATTGTTTATTCATGCGATTAACAATTAAAATTGGTATGTCCTTTAGGGTTGTATCATATGATATACGAATGGATGGGAAAGAAAATGCTGCTGAATGAGATGGAGTTAGATATTGACCAGATAGCAGAAAATCTAAATGCTTTTGAAAAATTTCTTGATACATTGCCAGAGAAAGCCCTTGGGCTTGGTGTCAGAGTACTATTTGCGGCAATCTTATTTTTTGTGGGTTCCAAACTGATTAAATTAATACGAAAAATAACAAAACGGTCGCTTCAGCGGGCAAATGTAGAAACGGGTGTTATTCAATTCCTTGATGGATTGATTAAGGCGTCATTGTATGGCATTTTGGCATTGATGATTGCCAGTAATTTTGGATTTGATGCGACAAGCGTGGTTGCGCTTGTCGGTTCTGCTGGTGTGACAATTGGTCTTGCACTGCAAGGCTGTTTAAGCAATCTCGCGGGCGGTGTGCTGATTCTTCTGCTCAAACCCTTTCGGGTGGGAGATTTTATTACAGAATCTGGTTTGGGAACGGAGGGAACAGTCAAAGAGATTGGCATTATTTATACGAAACTTATGACTACAGATGGAAAAGTGGTTGTTTTGCCAAATGGCAATTTGGCGAACAGTTCGATTACCAATGCAACAGATACCCCAATTCGACGTGTGGATTTGATCATTGGGATTTCTTATAATGCTGATATTAGGTCTGCAAAAGAAGTGCTTCAAAAAGTGATGGATAATGACATGGATATTCTTCATGATGAACCGAAACTTGTGTATGTAAATGCTCTTGCAGACAGTGCAGTGGAGTTGGGTATGCGCTGTTTCTGCGAAAATCCAAAATATTGGGACGTGCGTTGGCGTTTGCTTGAGAATGTAAAAAATGCTTTGGATGAAGATGATATTGAGATTCCATATCAACAGTTATCAGTTCATATGGAACAAGCAATTGACATGAAAAGCTAATGTTTTAGAAGGTTAAACTATTATATGAAACAACTTATTTTTTAAAAGTTTTTGAAAAAGCACTTTACAAAAAAAGGTTTATCGACTATAATATTCTTCGTGGTTGTAATTTTAAGACCAAGCTTCCATAGCGCAGTTGGTAGCGCAACTGATTCGTAATCAGTAGGTCGAGGGTTCGAGTCCCTTTGGAAGCTTTTCTTATGTGCACGAGAACTTGAATAGTGAAAGACTAGTTTTCCTATTCGATTTAAGACGTGATTTTTGTCGCGTCTTTTTGTTGTTATGTGCAGACCTATGCAGGGGAAGTATGCTGCTAAGGCGGCATATGGGTCGCGCTTTTGCACATAAATACAATAAGAAAAGGAATACGAGTATGAAATTTTTGTATGGAACCAGCAATCCGGCGAAATTATCTGCAATGAAAAAACGTCTGGAAAGTCTAAATTGTAAATATGGCATAGAACTTATTGGATTAAAGGATTTAAATATAAAGATTCCGCCAGTGCCAGAAAACGGTAATACCCCGTTGGAAAATGCGCATCAGAAGGCAGTTACATATTATAAAGCTTTTCATATACCAGTATTTTCTTGTGATTCTGGCCTATATTTTGATAATGTACTGGAACAAGATCAGCCAGGAGTTCATGTGCGGACAGTGAACGGAAAAAGTCTTACAGATGAGGAAATGATTGCGCATTATTCAGGACTTGCACAAAAATATAAATATTTAACAGCCCAATATAAAAATGCTATCTGTTTTGTTTATGACGATACACATCTGTATGAAGCGATGGAACCATCTATGGAGAGTGAAAAGTTTGCGGTAGCGACAAAGCCACATTCTACAATACGAGAAAAAGGGTTTCCAATTGATAGTCTGTCTGTTGATATTAAGACTGGAAAGTATTATTATGACTTGTCAGAACAGGAATTGGACCAAATGGCAGTAGAAGATGGTTTCTTGCGGTTTTTTGAACATGTATTGGAAAAAATTGGAATGGCAAGGTAACTTTTCCTGCTTGCGCGACCTATGCGCTGCTTTAGCGGCATACTTTCTCTGCGCGGGTCTGTGCATAAAAGACTTGTAACTGTATATTTTTTCAGCTACAAGCCTTTTGACATTTTTTTAAATCTTAAAAAAATTAATCTGTTAAATGTCGAATTGCATCTAGTGCTCCATTGAACATATCAGTGACTTCTTTCGCTGAATAATCATTGTTTTCCAGTGTGTTTTCCATAATCTTCAATAACTGTTCCTGAAGGTGTGCTTTGTGGGAAACGACATCTGTATTTGCAGGAGTTTTGAGGTCATCATACATCTTATCATAAAATTTCAACAATTGCTGATTAGTCGTTTCCCTGCATTTTACAACGTCGCTCAATGCATGTGCCTGACAATCAGCAATAATTTCGCAAGAAGAATCACTGCTTAACTGTCGTAATTCTGAAATAACCTGATTTAAATGCTCTGTCTGGTGCGCAATATACTCGATTTGTGAAAGGCAATATTCCATAGAATATTTATTTTCTGCCGCAGAATCTTCTGCTGCATTTGGTTCTGTTTCAACTGTGATATTATCTATTGTCTGTTCTGACATAATATAATCCTCCAAATTTTGATTCGGCGGACACGCAAGGCATAGCATATTTGGTGCCGCAAAGCGTGCCCTGCCTTGTTTTATAAGTCCCTTAGCTCTTTTGAGATAAGTGGTTCCATATTTTTTTCCTTGAGAATCGACTACAATAATGTTTTTTGTCATGGGTGTCTTCCCCCTTGGTTCGATTAATATGAAAGGTTTGCTGTTTTTTATTATGGGTGCCGTCCCCGACCTCTCTGATATTTAGTATAATAGTATTTATTCTTTTTTACAAGAAATTTTTAGTGATAATAAAAGAACTCTGATTCTTATAGTAGAAAATGATGGAGAATTTTCTATTTCAGTGTTATAATATGAAAATTGAAGAAGGTGACAAACTAAAGAATAATTTGATTGGAGAAATGTTTGGTGATTTTTAGAGCAAAAAATGGAGCAGAAATTATTGAAAAAATACAAATTGATGAATTTGAAGCAATGAAAAAATATATTTCTATTAATCATGTTCTTGCTATCATAAAAATAGAGGGTGATTATCTGATGGGATGGCATAAATGGAGAAATGACTGGGAAACATTTGGTGGTCTTATTGAAGACGGAGAATGTTTAAGAGAATGCATTTATAGAGAGTGTGAGGAAGAACTTGGAATTAAGAATATAAATTTTGAGTACCTTGGTATTATATGCCACCCGGATATTGGATTAAAGAGTGGCATGAGGAATATGGTGGACTTTATGGTGTTACGCTTCCAAGAGAAGCATTGGCTACGATAGAACAAAAACGAATTGATAAAGATGAAATTGGAGAGATTGCATTCTATTCCGATATTAAAGAACGTGGGGAAAAAATAGATGAGATAAATGAAAGATTATTGGCGTTTTATTAAAATGAAATCTATGACAATGATATAGATAAGACATGGTGAGCGTTATTTTTAGAAAGGATGCAATATGCTTACAATACAAAACAAAAATTTTTCTGCCTTACAGATTTGTATGTCAGGACAGTGTTTCCGAATGGAAGAGTGTGGTGAAAACAGATATTGTCTTGTTGCTCAAGGAAAGTATCTTGAGCTTTTTCAGCAAGGGGATAACATTTTATTTGACTGCACACAGGAAGAGTATGATAGTGTTTGGAAAAAATATTTTGATATGGAGACGGATTATGCTGAGATTATAGCCGGCATTGATAAAAATGACACATATTTATTGACAGCGGCAGAATACGGAAAAGGAATAAGAATACTTCATCAAGATTTATGGGAGATGATTATTTCATTTATTATCTCACAACAGAATAATATTAAAAGAATTCGCAAATGTATTAATCTATTATGTGAAAAATATGGGGAGAAAAGAAGAGCTGCCAATGGTGTAATATACTTTGATTTTCCAACACCAAAATCGTTAGCAGAAGTGCAAGTCGAAGCGTTGTATGCTTGTGGTTTAGGATATCGGAGCCGATATATTTATGAGACTGCTAATAGTGTATATCGTGGGGACATTAATTTAGAAGAACTTTATCGAATGGACTATGATACGGCCAGAAAGGAACTGTTAAAATTATATGGTGTAGGCGTAAAAGTTGCCGACTGCATTTGTCTGTTTGCATTGCATAAAACAGATGCTTTCCCACGAGATACACATATTAATAAAGTGCTTGCAACTCAATATCCAAAAGGATTTCCTTTTGAAAAGTACGGAAAAAATAGTGGTATATTGCAGCAATATCTGTTTTATTATGATTTAAATATGAAAATTTGATTTCATTTGAAAAATAGGATAAACTAATTTCTTTTGTATAATTTTGGAAATTTGCTAATTATAGTTCAATGAATAAGTTGTATTGAAAAAATTTTGACAATTAATAATTTAGAGTATTATATTGCAAAGTCCAAAAAAGAAAAGCTTAGGAACTGTAGAAAAATAACTGATATAAATTACATAGGATATTTTTTCGAGAGTAAATTGATAAATCAATTGCTTCGCAAAAATCGCCCCTCACTCTTGAATCATACTCTCACGGAATGCGCAGTTCAGCGCACTTCTGACACGTGAAAAGTAACGAACTGTAATTAAGAAACAAAAAAATTGAAAAAAGTACTTGACAGAAAATGACAAAGTATGATAACCTATAAAAGCTGTCGCGAGTGATATATGCGCAGTAAATGAAAGAAGAAAAGAACCTTGACAAATAAA
>DEPD01000182.1 GCA_002358575.1 Lachnospiraceae bacterium UBA3401
CATCAAGCCATGCAAAACCACTTCGTGGCGGCTTGATGCATCTCAGCCACTGCGTTATTTCACGGACTTTGCAGTAAGTGCAAAGTCCTGATGCTGAATTGGAACCAAAAATGTTACTATTCACGGCATGAGAGCCGCTCATAGTAACAATTCGGGGCGATATACAAAGTTTTGCTTCGCAAAAATCGCCCCTCATTTCTGAATCATGTTTTCACGGAATACGCAGTATATGCGCATTTCTGACCCATGAAAAATAACTTAAAAATCACTATAATCACTTGTTTACAGTTCCTTGAATCACAGTGTCAACAGCTCCACCATTATTTTTTGCTGTATTATTAGTGCTACCCTCCACACTGCTGTTCTCTGTATTTTGATTTTCCAAAGTACCATTTTCTGTAGCATTACCTTCTGTAGTATTGTTAATTCCACCATTTACAGTTCCAGTGCCGCCAGAAGTCGTATTATTATTTTCTATTTGTCCAGCATTCGTATTGTTACCATTTGTCACATTCTTTACATCAAACCGCTCATGCAAACTGCGATAAAACGCTTCCATATTATCATTGAGCTTAAAATCATTTGTCTGTAAAACATTGATATACTCTTTTACAACTTTTGCCAAATTACTGTCTGGATGTGCATCCACGAACTTCTGATAGTATTCCAGAGCATCCTTATTTATTGTATCGTTTGTATCTCCTTTATAATAATGTTCCACGCCCTCTGTCTTATCATATCCACCACTGATCGCATTTGTCGCAATCTCTTCATACAGTCTTGCAGCAGCAGCCGACGATGCTTCATTTGGAAATTTTTCCAAATGCTGCTCAAACAGACGAGCTCGTTCTAACATCTCAGACAATGTCATATTGATAGTTTTCCTATTCTCCTCATCTGACATGATCATAGAAGGAGTATCTCCTTCAAGACGCATCAACTCCATGAAAGCAATCATATCTTCTGGCATATATTGTCTACTGTCCTCAAGTCGAGTAAAATCAATATCCCTAATATCATCTCTAAAATTTAAAAGCCCTGAGAAAAAATTTCTAACATCTGATACTGCTGCTCCTGCAATATTGGTATTAATATAGTCCATAATACTGTTAGGGTCTGTATTCTCATCTCCAATCATTGCATCAAATTCACTATAATCACCGTTTGCAGCACCAGAGTCTGTCTCACTGCCCCCTTCATCGCTATTACTCTCATTTGTCTGTGATTGATCTGCACCTGTGATTGGGTCCTTATTCTCATTCCTGTTATCTCTCTTCCCACAAGCTGATACAGAAAGTGCGCAGGCAAAGCATACTGCTGCAAATGCCGCCTTCTGTGCTGTTGAACCTTTTTTTAGTATAATCTTTTTCATAAATCTTTTCCTCCATGAGATTACATAGTTGTTACTGCTTTTCCTATTGTTTCTCATTTTCGGAAAAATATGCAAAATAAACTTTTGACTGCTTTAAATAGAATTCATTGCTTCATATTCCAAAAATCTTAACCAAAATCCCCAAAGTATAATACTTTGGGGACTCTTTTTTTCCTTATTAGCAAACGCCCTGCGCGAGCATTGCATTAACCACTTTCTCAAAACCTGCTATATTTGCGCCAGCTACATAGTTACCTTCCATTCCATATCGCTTGGCTGCATCATCAATATTATGATAAATATTAACCATAATATTCTGTAATTTTGCGTCAACTTCCTCGAAACTCCAGCTCAAACGCTCACTGTTCTGTGACATCTCCAGTGCTGATGTCGCAACACCGCCCGCATTTGCAGCCTTACCACCGACAAACCATACACCGTTCTGCTGTAGATATTCTGTCGCATCAATTGTGGTAGGCATGTTTGCCCCCTCACAGACACACTTGCAACCGTTTGCTACAAGCTGTTTTGCATCGTCCATCAGAAGCTCATTCTGGGTTGCACATGGAAGTGCAATATCGCACTTAATCTGCCATACACCGCGTCCCTCATGATATTCTGCACTTGGTCTTGCTGCTGCGTATTCTGTCAGTCTCGCTCTCTTCACTTCTTTTACTTCCTTGAGCAGCGCCACATCAATTCCCTCTGGATCATAAATCCAGCCTGTAGAGTCAGAGCATGTAACCACCTTTGCACCCATCTGTTGTGCCTTCTGTGTCGCATAGATTGCAACGTTTCCAGCGCCAGATACAACAACTGTCTTACCTTCCATAGACTCGCCGTGACACTTCATCAATTCCTGTGTCAAATAAAGAAGACCGTAACCAGTTGCCTCTGTACGTGCCAAGGAACCACCATATGTAAGTCCCTTGCCTGTGAGCACACCCTCAAAAGTACCTTTAATTCTCTTGTACTGCCCGAACATAAAACCAATTTCTCTTGCGCCCGTTCCAATATCACCGGCTGGAACGTCCACATCTGCGCCAATATACTTGGAAAGCTCTGTCATAAAGCTCTGGCAAAACGCCATAATCTCTCGGTCTGACTTGCCCTTTGGATCAAAATCAGAACCACCCTTTCCACCACCAATTGGCAGACTGGTGAGAGAATTTTTAAAAATTTGCTCAAAGCCCAAGAATTTAATAATACCTAAATTTACAGAAGGGTGTAAGCGAAGCCCTCCCTTGTAAGGTCCAATCGCATTATTAAACTGTACTCGGAATCCCCTGTTTACCTGCACCTGTCCCTTGTCGTCCACCCACGGAACGCGGAACATAATCTGGCGGTCAGGTTCTGTAATTCTCTCAAGAATTGCGTTCTTTCTGTAAAGTTCCTCATTTGCCTCAACAACAGGTCTAAGCGAATTTAAAACCTCTGTCACAGCTTGAATAAACTCCGGCTCGCTTGCATTCTTTTTCTTTACAAGCTCTAAAACCTCATCTACATAAGACATACTAAAATCCTCCTTGGTTGATAAAAATATCCATTTCAAACAATGTCTTTTTCAACACTTTAGTGCGCTAAACTTAACGAATATATTATAATTTAATTTTTTTTCCAGCACAACAAAAAATATGCTGTCCTAATAAATTTTGTACAATTTACTAAAAATTGTTGGTATAATTCATGATTTTCAGTATGTTTTCACGTATATTTCGTGCGCTATAGCGCATTTTTCTTTTTTCCTACTTTATGGCCTTTCCAGGCAACTCATAGCGCCGCAGACACTCTTGGCACATTTTATCAAATGCACTCCCCGCTTCTTTCTCAAGCTGTTCCACATACTCATGCGCATGTGTATCATCTTCATACAATTGCATCATATTGATTGCAAGATTGGAGCAATGGTCGGCAATTCGTTCATAGTTATTTGTGATATCAGACAGGATAAAGCCCAATTGTGGTGTGCACTTTCCTTTTTTAAGTCGCTTCATATGGCGCTTTTTCATCTCTTTTTGTAAAATATCAATGGCTTCCTCAAAAGGCTCGATTGCCTTTGCTGCCTCTTCATCCTCTGTTTTTAAAACCTTTACAGACGCACTGACAATATCTCTGACCGCCTGCGAAAATACTTGTAACTCTTCCATCGCCTTTTCCGAAAAATGCTGCTCCTTCTTATCCATCTCCTTTGCACAACCCACCAAATTTATAGCGTGATCCGATATTCGTTCCAAATCGCCTACGCTGTGAAGAAGCATTGTGAGCTTTCTCGAATTTGGTTCACTCAAATTTCGGCTGGAAAGTTTGACAAGATAACTGCTAATCTCGTCATCATAGCGGTCCACAAGATTCTCAATCTGCTCTACTTCCTTTGCATTTTGCTTGTCATACGCAAACAGATTATCCGCTGCCAAATTTAATGCTTCCTCTGTCAACTCTGCCATTTTTATGGTATAAGAATAGGCCTGCTCCAGCGCAAAGGACGGTGTACTTAAAAAGCGCTCGTCCATCTTGGCAAACAACTCATTCTCCTGCGCTTGACGTTCTTCCTCCTCATCTGGTTTGATTAGAATCAGTGATAATTTTTCCAAAATGTTTGCAAACGGCAGCAAAATTAGAGTTGCGCTGATATTAAACCCAGTGTGCACCAACGCAATTCCAGCACTGTCTGCCGCCTCCTCCATAAACGCAAAATCAACAAACGCGTGTAACACATAAAATACAATGAGAAAAATCGCTGTTCCAATCACATTAAAAAGTAAGTGAACAATAGAAGCCCGCCGCGCATTTTTGCTTGCCCCAACACCCGACATCATTGCTGTTGCACACGTGCCAATATTCTGTCCAAGAATAATTGGCACCGCCGCTGCATAGTTAATACTTCCCGTCGCACATAATGCCTGCAAAATACCAACAGATGCTGAGGAGGACTGAATGACTGCTGTAATAAGCGCTCCTACAAGCAATCCAAGAACTGGATTCGTAAACATTGTAAAAAGCCCTGTAAACCATGGAACCTGACTCAACGGCTTCATAGCCGACGACATTGTATCCATTCCTGTCATCAATATTGCAAAGCCAACTAAAATCGAACCGAGATCGCGCTTTCTGCCATTTTTTACAAAGAGGATAAACACCACGCCAATAACAGCAAGAATCGGTGAAAAAGAAGTTGGCTTGACAAGCTGTAGCAAAAAATTATCGCTCTCAATACCAGTCAAACTCAAAAGCCATGAAGTGATAGTGGTTCCAACATTGGCGCCCATAATAATTCCAATTGCCTGCGAAAGTTTCATAATGCCTGAGTTTACAAAACCAACCACCATAACTGTGGTTGCTGATGAAGACTGAATCACCGCTGTCACACCAGCTCCCAACAGCACAGCCTTAATCCTATTGTTTGTCAAATTTTCAAGAACGCGCTCAAGACGCCCACCTGAAAGCTTTTCAAGCCCCTCGCTAAGCAGATGCATTCCATATAGAAACAACGCAAGACCGCCAATCATTGTCAACAAATCAAAAAAATCCATAAACTCCTCCCAATCGTTTCAAGCAGACTCTCAAAATCTCCTTGAACCTAAATCTGTATCAGTTATTCTTCTACAACTCCTAAATATTTATTAGCAATCGGATAGGAAAAAATAATTTTCTGAAAAGACCTTGTTTGAGAACATATTATTTTTTTAGTTGAAAGCCATCTTTAAAGGCTTCGCCCACTCTCTCTGTCACTTTATAATATCCATGCGTATATGGATCAAAAGCAATCGCATTTACCAATGCCATATCAAGCTTACCATCTGTCATAACATTCTCGTCCGCAGTGACATTCACAACCTTGCCAATCACGCCACATCCATATGCTCCATTTTGATATTCAATAAATTCACATTCCAAACAGAGCGGAAACTCATTGATAACCGGTGCGTCCACCATTTCGGATTTACTTGCAGAAAGACCACTGTTTTCAAACTTATTTGTAACTTTATTGCCAGACTCCACGCCAAAATAATCGGCTTCCACTACATGCACTGCATCAGCAATGCTGACAGTAAAAGCACCTCTTGCCTTAATATTCCTTACCGTTTTATGTGTTTCTGTTAGATTGAGCGCTACAACATCTCTTTCCTGCATCGTCCCCCACGCAGCATTCATAACATTTATGCTGCCATCTTCATTATAAGTCGCCACCATTAGCACTGGCATAGGAAAAATTCCTTCCGTTATATTAAGTTTCTTTCTCATTTACTACCTCTTTTCTTTTAATAAATGTAATTGTTTGTGACATTGTAGTACTTGCATTATTTCATTGAGATAAAAATAAAGTGATTGTCTTTTACTTGTGTTCATTTACGTCATATATTTTTGATATATCCAATCCAAAATATAAAGAATCAAAAACACTCACCTGTACTTTCATTATAATTGGTAACAAAATAATTACAAGTATTATTTATGTAGAAAACATAAATTGTAACTAATTTGTTACTTTTCACATCGCATCATGCACTTGCTGCAT
>DEPD01000175.1 GCA_002358575.1 Lachnospiraceae bacterium UBA3401
ACTTTTCCTATATTTGTCAAAGATTGTGCACTACCTTTTCTGGCAAATGAATTATGACTGTTGTCCCATTGCCACTTTCCGAATCAATTGTCATTCCATATGCATTTCCATAACACAGCTTTACACGCTGATTAATATTATATAAACCAATACTCTCTTTCTTCTCTGGATTTCGGGTCACAATATCCGTCCGCAGCCGCTCAAGCGTCTCTAACGCCATACCGCATCCATTGTCAGACACAGAGATACACAGCTCAGCATTGTCTGTTCCCCACGCCACACGGATTGTAATCATTCCGCCTGTCTCTTGCTCCTCCAAACCATGCAAAATCGCATTCTCAACAATCGGCTGTAGCAAAAGCGGCAATGTAATACATTTGCTTATATCAATTTCGTCCGCAACCAAAAACGCATAATCAAATTTTTCACCAAATCGCAGCTTCTGTATCTTCATATAGATTTCAATATGATTCAACTCATTTTGAAGCGAAGTAAACGTCGTCCCGCTGTTTTCCAACACATACCGCATTGATTTGCCCAAAAGTTTAATCGCAGTTGCCGCCTCCCTGTCCCCAACAGTGTACGCTTTCATTCGTATTGTCTCTAACGTATTGTACAGAAAGTGAGGATTAATCTGACTTGCAAGCATCTTAAACTCCATTTTCTGCTGTTCATTCACAAGCTCCTGCTCGTTTAACATAGTCTGATACATCAGCGCATCTTTTTCCTTAATACGCTGGACCATAATCTCCAAATCTGCAAACGCTTCTGAAAGTTCATCATCACCGCGCACCATCTCCTTGAAATCATAGTCTTCATTACTTGCCTGATGCATCACATGTCGCAGCGTAGATACACGTCTCGTAAAGTATGTCGTAAAAAAGTGTATCAAAATACCTGGAACTAAAATCGCAAGAAGAATGATAATCAAACACGTCTCTATAATACTGTTGATATTATCATAGGATTTATCATTGATTGTACAGATGTAAATCCTGGAATCTGACTGATATAGGCGAAGCGTCGATATCCCGACAAAACAGGTTTTATTCTTTATTCTTCTACTGCCGACATATTGAAAATAAATTTTATCATAGTCGATTACAACAGGTTGTCCATTTCCATAATCGTCCCTGTCAGAAGCATAAAATACCACGCCCTCATCAACCGAAGCACAATTTCTATATTCTGTGCTGTTCATACGTGTCTTTAAATAATTATCGCTGATGCGGATCACCAATACTGCATGATAATCCGACTTGACAAGCGGTATACGTCTTATCAGACATAGATTCCAATACTCATTCTTATATTTGTCAACACTTTTTATCTCTTTCCAGAATACACTGGTCTGAGAGACAGCACGCTGATACCAATCAGTTTCCTCTATCTGTGCATCTACCCTGTGATACTGCTTGTACTCTCGCATATCTGGGTTATCACAGTAAATATCAATCTGTTCAATCTCCGTATAGTGATACATATAATTGTCAACCACTTCCGCGGATTCATTTACTGCATTGACCAGTTCCTCCTCCGAGGCATAACTTCCCTTTAAGATAGAAGCCACTCTTGCATTGAAAGAGAGCTCCTCCGAAATATTATACACCTGCGTTGTAATTTCAAAAAGAATTGTCCGCACCCGCAGATTATCAGACTCTAAAAGATCTCTGTGGTAATTGGTCAACAATTTATATGTATTACTCACAAGAAATGTACCAATCAACACCACGGGCAAGAAAACAGCAAGAATATAAATTGTATACAACTGCCTATGTATACCAGATTTTCTCAAAAAACCAAATACCTCAAGTTTTCTTTTCATTCCTGTTCCTGATATAGATCGCTAAAACAATTCTACAATCCTGTCACACTCTTCCATGACAGCATCATAAATCTCCTGTGCGCCTTCCAATTTGGCAGAGCGCAATATTTCCACTAACAAATCCAGTTTTCCATAAATTCCATCAAGACCAAGATTGGCGGACATTCCTTTCAGACCATGCGCATATGCGAACGCTTTTTGCGTCTCTCTTGCCCCAATCGCTCTCCCCAGCTTCACAAAATCTGGGTCCTCAAAAAATTCTGCCAGAAATTGTTTGTAAGCCTCCTCATTTCCTTTCATAATCAAAAGTGCTCTCTTTACATTGACATCCCTTTCCTCAAGCATTTCCCACAAGGACTTTTCTCGCAACATAATTCTCCACCTCTATCTCCTTTTTTCATGCTTATATTTCCACTTTCAGTTTCGATTCTGACGAAGCTTCCTCCTCCGCTTGTTTTCTGAAATCTTCTATCTGCTCTGGCTTTATCACAGGAAGATCCCCTATTGACTTCACGCCAAACGTTCTTAGAAACTCCTCAGTTGTCCCAAAAAGCAAGGGTCGCCCCGGCGCATCAAGCCGCCCAAGTTCCTGTATCAAACTTAATTCTAATAATTTGTTTACTGCATGGTCACTGCTGACTCCTCGTATTTTTTCCACCTCAAGCCTTGTCACTGGCTGTTTGTATGCAATAATTGAAAGCGTCTCCAACAGCGTGTCCGACAAGGCATATTTCCGTGGCGCTTTTGCCACCTTAATCAGATACTCATACAGTCCAGGCTTGGTGCAAAGTTGCACTGCCTCCTCCAGTTCCACAATATGAATACCCCTGTCTTCTTTCTTATAATTCTCGTTCATCTTCGCAATTAGCTCGCGAATTTGCTCCATAGGCATCTCCAGAACATGATTTAACTTGGATAGTTCCACTGATTCTCCCATGGCAAAAAGCACAGCCTCAATCACTGCCATCATCTTTTTCTCACTCACAGAAATCGCCCCCTTATGCCACCAAACGCGACGTGATAACAATGTCGGAAAAGGTATCCTCCTGCTCTATTGAAATCGTCCCTTGCTTCATCATCTCAAGAATTGCCATAAAGGTAACAATCACTTCCATTCTGCTGCCCTGCTTTTCCAGCAGATTCCGAAAGCTAAATCGCCTGTGACTTTTCACATACGTCTCTATAAAATTTTGTTTTTCCTCCAAGTTAATCTCATCTTTTTCAATCCTGCCAAACTGGCTTCTAACCGGATCGATTTTATCCTCCTGCCGCCGCATAACCGCCTTAAAAATTTCGTGCAACTTTACAAGGTCAACCCCTCCTGCAAGCGCCTCATAGTCAATTGGATATTGGTACGCGGCAACCTCCTTTGGCAGCAACGGCTTTCTGTACCAAGTTTTAGCCGCATCCACCTGCCTGTCCTGCAATTCCAGCGCCATATACTTGTACATTTTATATTCCAGTAACTTCTGTACAAGCTCTGCTCTTGGATCCTCCTCTTCTCCCTCCTCGTTGACCTCCTTGGGAAGGAGCATTCGGCACTTGATATCAAGCAAAGTCGCCGCCATCACAAGAAATTCACTCATGATATTCATATCTTCTGTCTGCATGTTTCTGATATACGCAAGATATTGCTCTGTTATGACCACAATCGGTATATCATAGATATCGAGCTTATTTTTTTCAATTAAGTAAAGCAGCAAGTCCAACGGTCCCTCAAATACCTCCAGCCTGACAGACAATCCCATATAAAAACCCCCGACTCTCGTAAAATTAAGACATATATATTTTCTTATTTTACATAGAATCGGGATAAAATGCAATGCGAACTGTTATTCGATTGGCTTTAAAATCACTTCATACAGTTCCGCTGGATTAAAAAATCGAAATGGCAATGTATGTGACCCCAAACCTCTTCCTAAAAGCATCAAAGATTTCCCAAAGCGAAATATACCACCATCATACTTCGGAAACAATCGATAGGAAGGCGCAATGACACCCCCCAGCAGCGGCAGACGCATGATTCCGCCATGCACATGACCGGAGAGTACCAAGTCCGCTCCCCATTGCGCATACTCCTCAAAATAATCTGGATTGTGTGCTATCAGAATATTACACCTGCTAGAATTTTGTGTGGGCAATGTTTTTTGAAGATAGTTATCCTGCATTTTTTTTACTCGAAAATGCACAAAATAATCCAAGTCAAGGCTTAATCCAGTTATCCGAATATTATACTTGGGTATATCGATTGCCTTGTTATCCAGCAATACTACATTTTTGTTAGAAACCTCCTCTATCAACCGCTTATATTTTCCGCCAAACTCCTCTGGATTGTCTTTCATTCTGGACTCATGATTTCCAAGCCCATAATATATTGGATACTGCTGACTGAGCGCCTTCACCAGCTCAATTCCTGGTGTCATATCCTCACGCACCTTTGAGGTAATTAAATCGCCAGCCAGCACAATAAAATCTGGTTTTATCTTCTGAATGGACGCAATCACCCTGTCATTTTTATGCCCATAAATTTTGTTGTGCAAATCAGATATCAGCACAAACTTACATTCTTGTGACAGATTTGGCAATTTCAGCTCCTCCCTCACTGTCACAAACCGATTGCCATCTATAATTCCGATTGCAAGAAGCGCCACTGCCAACAGCAAGGCTATCAGAATGACCGCCCAAAATACACTTTGCATTCTATTTTTTCTCCTGTTCCATCTCTATATCAAATATTTCAGTAGTATTTTTTTCAAATAATCAATATAATATGCCTTTTGCACCGATTCCGCCGCGATAATTGGCATTCTGCCCAGCTCTTTTCCACCGAGATTATAGCTAATGTATCCAACTTCTGCACCTTTCTCGACGGGCGCGGTAACAAGTTCAAGATAATGATACTTTTTGTCAATCTGGCTAAAATCTGCACCTGTAACATCAAGATATCGGAATGTTCCTTTGGGCTGCACTGCAAGCTGATCCTCCTTTCCTCCTGTAACCGGAATATCTCCCAACATCTCTTTATTTTCATCCACATACAACCGCGTCAATGCAAATCCATATTCCAGCAAACTCTGCGCCTCCGAAAAACGCACTTTAAAATCTGGTGCTCCCATAATAACCGCTATCAAATCAATCCCATCTTTCTGCGCTGTTGCGCTAAAACAATATTTCGCTGTACTAGTAGAACCTGTTTTCAACCCTGTTGTCCACTGATACTGTTTCAATAACTTGTTGGTACTTGATAGCGTAAAAGGTTTACTGCCCTGTCTGGTTACATGTGTGATATCCTCCATCCATATTTTTGTATAATTATAAATCTGCGGATATTTTGTAATCAGTTCTCTGGACATAATCGCAACGTCCCTTGCCGTCGTATGGTGCGCACTGTCGGAGCTTAAACCACAACAGTCAAGAAAATGTGTATTTGTCATGCCAAGCTGAGTTGCCTTTTCATTCATCATACCGACAAATTCTGTCTCGCTTCCCGCAACATACTCTGCCATTGCCACCGATGCATCATTACCGCTCGCCACGGTAATGCACTTAATTAGCGTATCGACTGTCTGTATTTCCCCCTCATCCAGAAATACCTGTGAACCACCCATAGATTTCGCATAAGCGCTTGTAGTCACTTCATCTTCTAACTTAATTCTTCCTTTTTCTAAAGCTTCAAAAGTCAAAAGCAGCGTCATAATCTTTGTAATACTTGCTGGACTTCGCACTTCATCTGGATTTTTTTCAAACAATATGGTCCCTGTAGATGCTTCCATCAATATTGCTGATGGCGAAGTCAGGCTGACAGCCGTTGTGTTCACAGCACTATTCTGCGCCTCCTCCGCAAAAACAATACTCTGACTCAACAAAACAAAAAACATTACCGTTGCCATCATTCTATATATTTTTTCTCGAATCCATTTCATAAAGCAGTCCTCATACCTTACTTATATGAAATCTATGCAAAAATAGCAGTTTATATGACTATGCATATTTCCTTTGCACGGGTCTGTGCACAAAGAAAGAATACCGCAATGCGATATTCTTCTCATCTTAAAATCGTATATGAATATTATCTTCCAATCAGTCTATGACAGAAGTCAATAATTTCCTCTTTTTTCTCGTACAAACCTTCTCTGGTCTCTTCTTTTATCTTTACCGACATCGCAAAATGATAACCAAAATCAATTACTGCCATTGCCAGAACCAGTGCGATAGTTTTCAGTACCCAAGCCCTCGGATACCGGTCCACAAAACCAATAACTTTCTCAAACAAAAATGAAATGATAATGACTGCATACAATCCCCACGCCAGCGTGCTTTCTAGGCAGATTACACCCTTATAGTTACAAAATTTATCATTGTAATCCCACCAAACCTCACCGAACAGCTTCATCATAAGCTTTGCTACCAAATACTCAAACAATGTTGCAAGCAACGCACCTACTATGTACAATGCAATAATATTATGTGCGAACGGATGCAGAAAAATATACCCAAGCGTCGCTCCAAAACCATAGATAGGGCAAAACGGCCCTGTCATAAATCCTCTGTTGGTTAATTTTCTATTGCAAAGCGACATATACGCCGACTCTACCATCCATCCAATAATGCTAAACAGGAAAAAACATGCAACAAAGTGATATAAATCATACCCCGCAAACTGAAACCTGCTCATCCACAAAGATATTCGCTCCATCTCTTAATCCCCCCATTCACGCAAAAGTCCTTGGCATAACAGCCAAGGACTTCGATTCAATTAATTAAAATTAATTATATTTACGCTTTCTAGCTGCTTCAGACTTTTTCTTGCGTTTTACGCTCGGCTTTTCATAATGCTCTCTTTTACGAATTTCCTGCTGAATACCGGCTTTAGCGCAACTTCTCTTAAATCTGCGTAAAGCGCTATCCAAAGTCTCGTTTTCTTTAACGATTACATTTGACATGCTATCACACCTAACCTCCCTCCAGCCTCTATTATTGTGTGCTAGACTGTTCGGGTATATTTAATTGCACATTTCGATTATATCACAAATAGCACATACGTCAATAGTTTTTTCAATTATTATTACAATTTTATTTGAGCTGTCCCTCAAGTACCAGCCTTGTCTCCGCAAGTGCTTTGTCAATTCCAGCAGGATTTTTGCCACCTGCCTGCGCCATGTTCGGGCGTCCGCCTCCGCCTCCGCCTACAATCCCTGCAATTCCTTTGATTAGATTGCCAGCATGCGCACCCTTGGACATTGCTTCGTCTGTCGCCATTGCCACAAGATTGACTTTGCCTTCCATGTCAGACACAAGCACAATCACTCCTTCGCCAAGCTTTACCTTTAATTGATCGCCCAGTTCTCGCAGACCGTTCATATCCACACCGTCAACCCGCGCAGCTAGAAGTTTTACGCCTTTTACTTCTGTCACTTGATTCATAACATCTCCCAGCGCTTCCTTTGCTGCCTTGCTCTTAAGGGCTTCATTTTCACTCTGCAATGATTTGATTTCCGCCATCAGATGTTCTATCTTCTCTATCAAATTCGCAGGTGTTGTCTTTGCTGCCTTTGCAGCTTCTGCAAGCTCATGTTCCAGATTCTGATAATATGCAAACACATTATCTCCAGTCAGCGCTTCAATACGCCGTACCCCCGCGGCAATACCGCTCTCAGACACAATCTTAAAAGTTGTGATATTTCCTGTATTCTTTACATGTGTACCACCGCAAAATTCCTTGGAAAAATCACCCATAGACACAACGCGCACCGTCTCTCCATACTTCTCATCAAACAGTGCCATCGCGCCAGTTTTCTTCGCTTCATCCATTGTCATTACTTGTGTCTCTACAGCAATATTCTCAGCAATCTTCTCATTGACCATCTGTTCAACTGCTGCCAGCTCTTTTGCAGTCATCGCCTCAAAGTGGCTAAAGTCAAAACGTGTGCGCTCTCCGTCCTGATAAGAACCTTTTTGCTGCACATGCGTGCCAAGCACCTCACGAAGCGCCTTCTGCAATAAGTGTGTTGCAGAATGATTTTTACAAATCTTTGTACGAAGCGTTTTATCAACACACAGAGTAACCATATCTCCCACTTTGATCATGCCGCGTGTCATCTTTCCAATGTGCCCAACTTTTCCGCCAAGCAGCTTTACAGTGTCCTCCACCACAAACGCACCTGACGCAGTAGTGATAATTCCCCTATCACCTTGTTGGCCACCCATCGTCGCATAAAACGGCGTTTCATCTACAATAATTGTGCCCATTTCTCCGTCAGAAAGTGCCTCCACAAGCTCGCTCTCTGTTGTGAGCACAGAAACTTTTGAAGTCGTCTCAAGCGTATCATATCCTACAAATACAGTTGTGATCGCTGGATCAATGGAATCATAAACCGTCGCATCCGCCCCCATGTAATTTGTCTCTTTGCGCGTGGTTCTCGCATTGTTGCGCTGTTTTTCCATCGCACTTTGAAAGCCTTCCTCATCAATAGAAAAACCTTTTTCCTCCAAAATCTCACAGGTAAGATCGACTGGAAATCCATAAGTATCATATAACTTAAATGCATTCTCACCAGAAAGAACAGTCTCCCCGGCAGCTTGCATCTTTTCCTCCATATCAGAAAGAATTGCAAGCCCTTGGTCAATTGTCCGGCTAAACTTTTCCTCTTCCTGTGTCAATACCTTAAAAATAAAGTCCCGCTTCTCATCAAGTTCCGGATAACCGTCTTCGCACTCCTCAATCACTGTCTTCGCAAAGTCTGCCATAAATGTACCCTCAATGCCAAGCATTCTTCCATGACGCGCAGCGCGGCGAATAATGCGCCGCAGCACATATCCGCGCCCTTCATTGGTCGGCATAATGCCATCTGATATCATAAAAGTCGCAGAACGGATATGATCTGTGATCAGCCTGATGGACACATCTTTCTTCTCGTCTTCCTGATAAGTAGTGCCAGCTACAGTACACACTCTGTCTCGTATCGCCTTCATTGTATTGATATCAAAAACCGTGTCCACATCTTGAACCACAACTGCAAGGCGTTCCAATCCCATGCCAGTATCAATATTTTTCTGCGCAAGTTCCTCATAATGTCCCTTGCCGTCGCCGTCAAACTGCGTAAAAACGTTATTCCAAACCTCAATAAAGCGGTCACAGTCACAGCCAACCTTGCAATCTGGTTTGCCACAACCGTATTTGATACCTCTATCATAATAGATTTCAGAACAGGGACCGCAAGGTCCAGCACCATGCTCCCAGAAATTATCACATGCTCCAGTTTCTGGGTCCCGATAAAAGCGTGTGATCTTTTCCGCAGGTACACCAATCTCATTGACCCAGATATGATAAGCTTCCTCATCTTCGCAGTAGATAGAAGGATAAAGTCTCTCTGGGTCCAATCCGACCACTTTGGTCAAAAACTCCCAGCTCCAGTTCAATGCCTCATGTTTAAAATAATCTCCAAATGAAAAATTGCCAAGCATCTCAAAAAATGTCAGATGTCGTGCCGTCTTTCCCACATTCTCAATATCGCCTGTCCGAACACACTTTTGGCAAGTCGTCACACGGCGCCTTGGTGGTATCTCCTGTCCTGTAAAATATGGCTTTAAAGGTGCCATTCCTGAATTGATAATCAACAGACTATTGTCATTGTGTGGCACCAGCGAAAAGCTTTTCATTGACAAATGTTCTTTGCTCTCGAAAAATTCAAGAAACATTCTCCGAAGCTCGTTTACTCCATAGTTTTTCACAATCATTCCTCCAAAATATTTATAATCAGGCAAACATAAACTAAAAATCAAACTTGTCAGCAAAATATGCATCTAACTCGTCAATTGAAATACGAACCTGTTCCATAGAGTCACGGAAGCGCACAGTCACTGCATTGTCCTGCTCTGACTCAAAGTCATAAGTCACGCAGAATGGTGTGCCAATCTCATCCTGACGACGGTATCTCTTACCAATATTTCCCCTGTCGTCAAACTCACAATTATATTTTTTAGAGAGCTGTGTAAAAATCTTCTCCGCGCCTTCATTTAACTTCTTGCTAAGCGGAAGCACGCCAATCTTAACTGGCGCAATCGCAGGATGAAAATGAAGCACAGTCCGCATATCGCCCTCTCCAATTTCCTCCTCGTCATACGCTGCACAGAGAAAAGCAAGTACTACACGGTCCGCACCAAGTGATGGCTCGATAACATATGGTATGTATCTTTCCTTCTTCTCATCATCAAAGTAAGACATATCCTGTCCAGAAGTATTCTGATGCTGTGTCAAATCATAATCTGTTCTATCCGCAATGCCCCAAAGTTCTCCCCAGCCAATAGACGGAAACAAATATTCGATATCTGTTGTTCCTTTTGAGTAGAAACACAGTTCTTCCGGCGCATGGTCACGCAGACGCATCTCTTCTTCTTTGATGCCAAGACTTATAAGCCAATCGCGGCAAAAACCTCTCCAATACTGAAACCACTCAAGATCTGTGCCCGGCTCGCAGAAAAATTCAAGCTCCATCTGCTCAAACTCTCTTGTGCGGAATGTAAAATTACTTGGGCTAATCTCATTGCGGAACGATTTGCCTATCTGACCAATACCAAAAGGAATCTTCTTTCTGGAAGTTCTTTGTACATTCTTAAAGTTTACAAAGATCCCCTGTGCAGTCTCCGGTCTTAAATAAACCGTACTTTTAGCGTCTTCTGTCACGCCCTGAAAGGTCTTAAACATCAAATTAAACTGTCTAATATCCGTAAAATTATGCTTGCCACAAGTCGGACAAAGAATGTCTTTCTCCTCGATAAAATTCTTCATTTCTTCCTGTGAAAAAGCATCAATTGGCTTCTCTAAAGAAATATGATTCTCGCTTGCATAATCTTCAATAAGCTTGTCAGCGCGAAAACGCTCATGACACTCTTTGCAATCCATCAGAGGATCAGAAAAACCGCCGAGATGCCCTGATGCTACCCATGTCTGCGGATTCATTAAAATCGCGCAGTCCACACCTACATTGTACGGGTTTTCCATAATAAATTTTTGCCACCACGCCCGTTTTACATTATTTTTTAATTCAACGCCAAGGTTTCCGTAATCCCATGTATTAGCAAGTCCTCCATAAATCTCTGAACCAGGGTATACAAATCCTCTGCTTTTTGATAAAGCTACAATTTTGTCCAATGTCTTTTCCATCTCACGTTCTCCTAACCTCATTATATTTTTGTCTTACCGTTACTACTCGCAACCCAAGAGTCGCTCATAGTAACGTTTTACAGCTTGTCCTCTATCGGAACACAATGACTTTATAACCATCTGAGGCAGTTACATCTGCGCTTTTCTTTCCAGTGACTGTAACGCCGTCCCCCACATATAAAATCTCGTCAGAACACTCCACACGCACAACCTGTGTGGTCTCTTCCTCTTCAACTGACGGTTCCAAAATCACAATATGATTATCGCCCATTCCCAAAAGGTCTGCTTTTGAAATTGTTGTGTTTCCTTGGTTTCCCCCTGCCCCTTTGAGAGTCATATTTAAATCAAAACCTGCCTTGTTTGCCGCCTGCACTGTTCCAGCAAAAAAAACTTCATCATTAAAACCAGCATAAGATTGGTAATCCCCAAATTCCATCTCCACATTTACATTATCGCCTTTTGTTTTACAGCTCTTTAATTTTACTTGTGCCGCAACATTTTCCGCCTGGTATTCCGCAATGGAAGACTCAATCATAGTTTTTAACCCTTCCACCTCATAATAGCTCTGCTCTGTAAATGCCTCAACAATTTTACTGGAAATGCTGCCATCTTTTTTTATAGAAATTGTTGACGTGGTTGACGTCTCTGACACAGATTCTGTCATCTCCTCCTCTGGTATTACCTCCCCGCAGGCAGTACAACACAAGATACAGCAAAAAAACATTACAACTACAGCATTTCCTACCCTCAAAAACCTTTTCATTTTTATCTCCATATCACTCACAAAAGATTTATATTTTTTACTGCGTTTTATTATAAACAAATTCATCTATATTTTCAAGTATTTCCAGACTTTTAAAATTTTTGTCCATGACACTCTGACAAATTTTCCTGCTAAAAGCACCCAATTCCTGCAATACTTCTATTGTCACTTGAAAGGAAAAAAGCCTCTCGATAGGTGTTTTCATTATGTAATCAATCGTATACGCTGTGGATTCCAAAAGTGTGTTATTTGCCGCTCGTCCTGGAAACTCACCATTCAGCATAACAGCCTTTAATTCAAATACATATCGTACCAACTTATTCTCAAAATTCGGTGCTGTCAACGCGCGCAGTGATTGATACAAAAGTTTGAGCATCCCTGTCTCATCGCTGTTCTCCCTTGTATAGTAATCCGCAATTTCTAAAAAGTACATTCCATAATATGCACCTGTAAAATCATGTCTTAGTTCCTCAAAATAGTTTGTAATCTCCGCCTCCGACAATGTATAAGCATTTCTGCCTGCATAGAGCTGAAACTGTCCGAAAGAAAAAGGATTGGTAGGAGCCATCAGCCTGTTGCCTGGTTTTCTAGCTCCTCGGGCAAAGGCTGATATTTTTCCTCTCTCTTTTGTCAGTAGTACTACTCGTTTATCGTATTCTCCAATCGATTCTGCTTTGATAACAATTCCTGTCAGTATTACGAAATCCTGCATCGCTGTACTCATGTGTCTCTCCTGCCTTACTTTTGGCTTCTTCCATCTCAGGATGCCCCTTGTAAGCCAGATAGTCATATACCTGTCCTGTCTGCATAAACCGGCTCCATCCATCCTCGTGCATTGATCGTCCCTTCCCTTTCTGTATTGTGTACAGTACCCACATCAATAGGGTGTGCTTATGGAACGATTTTATTCATTATCCTTAGGAACTGTAGAAAAATAACTGACGCATC
>DEPD01000002.1 GCA_002358575.1 Lachnospiraceae bacterium UBA3401
ATATCCATTTTCTTCAATCACCGCTTGACCGTCCGCACTCATAATGAAGTCGATAAAATCCTGCGCCGTGTCGCTCAAACCGTCTTTTGTTGCAATGTTAAAGGGACGTGCAATCTCATAAGTACCGTTTTTAATATTTTCAATCGTTGCTTCGCAGCCGTCGATCTGAATCGCTTTTACAGTATCATTCATGGAGCCAAGAGAAATATATCCGATAGAGTATAAATCCCCGGCAACCGTTGTCATCATAACAGACGTAGAATTTGTAACGGCGGCGGTGTCTGTTGTATAGTCAATTTTTTCTCCCGCTTCATTTTTCTGCTCGATTCCAAACAGCTCTATGAACGCGCCGCGTGTCCCCGAACCATCTTCGCGGGTAAGTACATTGATCTCTCTTGCCGTGTCAAACTTGCCGGAATCTCCCTCGTTCTTATTACTGCACCCCGTTAATGCAGACAGCATTAGAACACTCACAAGGGCAAATGCCAAGAATTTTTTTGATGTTTTCATTTTTTGAATCTCCTTTGCTTTTTATTGTTTCTTGAAGTGACAGCTATATCATACATGACAAAAATCAAATCCAATATCGCGGCATTGTAAAATAGATGTAAAGTTTTTACAAGCCAAAAATATCTTAATAAAATTTTAGAGGGGCATGTCATCTTGCCCCTCTGTTTCTGCTTTTTGAAATCTGTTTTGTTTGTCTGTCTGCATTTTCCCTTTGATAATTCCGTAACCGTTTGGATATGCTTTCTTCCTTCTTTTGTACTTTTTCCCCGTATTGTTCTTCCCATTTATCCACCTTGTCCCGATATTCGGCATTAGCAGTTTTAGAAACAGAAAAGACTTTGTAGAAATCATGCACCGTCTGGAATCCATATCGCTTGACTATCCCCGACAAACCAATTTTGAGAAGGTCTATTTCCTCATTTTTGCGCTCAATCCTGCTTTGCAGTTCCCCCTTCTTTGTCAATTTCGCAAATCCTTTCAGGCTGTCACGCTCCAGTTCCAACTCATTGCGTTCCCTCTCCGCATCAAAGATAATTCCGTTTTGGCGGTTTAATTCCTTATAAATTTTCAGCAGCTTTGGATATGCGGTGGCTTCAGCGGACATAACAGGCTTTGGTGGAATTTTAGGTTTTTCCTGTTCTGTTGTCTGTGTTTTTGCCTGCAACTCCTGTTTCTGTGATGATGGATTAGCAGTCGGTTCTTTATGAGTGATTTTTTCCTGCATTGGTATTTTATCAGTCTGCGGTATTACTTGTGTCGTTCTTCTCTCGTTTGGCTCTGCAACCGGCTGTATCGTTTCTTTCTCAAATAACTTTGCTGACAGTTCCCTTGCCTTATCCAATACTTTAGAAATCAGCAATGCCAACGCCGTAACAGCGGTCATAATAATACTTCCAAGACGTTCCGGCTGGCTGCCGAATATATCAACCGATTCTCTGATGCGGTCAGTGATATATTTTTTCTTTATCTGTCGTATCTCTGTTTCGGGAACGCCGCTGACAATTGCCCTGTCAACTTCCCTGTTCCAACGCATACGCATTTCGTTATCGGTCTGTATCTGTTCCGCTTTCGGGTTGTTTTTCCCTATCTTCTTGGTGGCAAGATACAATCCGCTGCTGTCGAACACATGAAGTTTTTCTTTGTCGTCTTTTACAAGAAGATTGATAAGGTCGGTATAGAAATGCTTTATCTCGTCAACAAAATTTTCCTGCTTGAACAGCTTACTCTTGGCGGTAAAAAGACTTCGCTCATAGACTTCTCCTTTCTTCACGATTTTACAGCCTTTGCGGACATTTCCGTTTTCGCCGAGTATCTCTTTCTTGGTTCGGACATGTCTCCCGTTTTCGTCATAGAACATATTGCGTGTCGCGGTTTTTTCTATGGGTTCGGGCAACAGTTCCCGTTCAGAAAAAATAAGATGGATATGGTAATTTGTCTTTCGTTTGTTATGGTGCAGTGCTGATACGCACTCCACGCCATATTTTTCTTTGAAGCGATCTGTAAAAAGCTGCAACAGCTTGTTTGGCTCATAAAGATTAGGGAATGATTCGGGCAGGGCAATGATAAATTCCCTCGCCTCAATGCACATTCCCTCTGTGCCGCTTTTTTCAAATTCCTGCCGGTTGCATTTCGCAAGCTCCGTCCAATAGCGGCGGTCTGTCGTTTCATAGACCGCATACAGGTTTTCCTGTTTCGCATGGCTGGATATATAAGTGATCCTGCCCCTGACATCGGACAGTTTGCTCATGCGGATGAATGAATGTCTTTGTATTGTGCTTTGTCCTCCCTCCTGCAAATGGCAGTATCAGATCGGAGTAAGCGGAGGTATGGCGGAACAGATTGTGAGTGGGCGACATAGGCGGTATGTTTACAAACACATCCGCCTTGTGGCGGTCAATTCAAATGCGTCAGCATTTGTAATTCACGCTTGCGTGAATTTGCTCCCCGCAGGGGCGAAATCCCCATTGCATAAACGAAGTTTGTGCAATGGGTGTATTTCGCTCTCAAACGCCGAGGGTTTTAAGAGAAAGGAATTTCCCCTATAGGCACTCGAATTATGCCTGCAAAACGGTTGTCATGATAGCAAAAAATGATGGCACTTTTCCATTTGTGATGGCAAAAAACGCTATCACTTCGCCTAAAATGATGCCGCTATGATAGCAAAAAGTGATGATACTTATGATAGTAAAAACTGCCATCATGCTATCAAAAAGTGCTGCCACATATGATAATAAAAGTGCCGGTTCTGAAATTTCTTTCAACTGAAAATGGAGAAAGTCAGTTGAACTTTTACAGTCACTTTATGCTGCATTAGAAACATCGTTAAAACATCAGTTGACTTTTCCAACTGAAAATACAGAAGTCAGTCGATTTTTTAAGTCCGTTTTTGCCATATGGACTTATTTTTTCAACCCACTTTCTGCCCATTCCCGCAAATTTCCGCTTGTACCGGAAGGAAGCACATGATATAATCTATTTGCGTGTAGGTATATCATGGCTTCGGTCTGATACATACCTGAGGCGGTTTCGTAAGAAGCCGCCTTTTATACTGCTGATTTTCTTATTACCGCTTTTACATCGCCCTTATCCCGCAGGTTCTTTCCCTCGTTCACTTCCATGAACTTTTCCAAAATATCGCTTTTGATAAGTACCTTTCGCCCGACTTTTAAGACCGGCAGCTTTCCCCATTCCACAAGGTTTCTCATGGTATTCCTGCCGATTCCCGTATACTCGGATGCTTCCTCGATTGTCATTGCAATCTTCGTTTCTGTCATCAACTTCCCTCCTTTTGAATTGCATTACGCAATTTTGTATGTACTGATACTATACTGCTTTTATATTCCCTTGTCAAGCGTTATGATAATACGAAAATTGTTTTTAAGTTGCATATTGCATTATTGCTTTTTGTATGCTATAGTATAAACATACCGACAAAGGAGGCATATCAACATGAAAGACAAAGAATTGCGCAGGCTGATCGGTAGCAGGGCAAAGCAGCGGAGGGTGGAGTTGGGACTGAACCAGCCTTATGTCGCAGAGAAGATGGGGGTAGCCACTTCCACAATCGTGCGCTACGAGGCAGGGACAATCGACAACACAAAGAAGCTGGTCTTGGAAGGTCTGTCAGAAGCACTTCATGTATCTGTGGAGTGGTTAAAAGGGGAAACAGAAGAATACGAAACAAACATTACGGATAAAAGGGAATTATTCATTCGTGATGTGATGTCCTCCATTCTCGCAAAGCTGCCGTTTGACATGGAACAGGCAGAGTCGGACTTTACAAAGGATTTACTGCTGCTGATGTTGAGGGAGTATGAACTGTTCGTGGATTCTTTCCGGTTTGCCTGTAAGAATTTCAAGGACAATGCGGAAAATGCCGCACTCGCCCGGACAATGGGGTTTGAATCGAATAAGGAATATAACGAGATTATGTTCCTTCGGGAAATCACTCACACCGTAAACATGTTTAATGATATGGGCGATATTGTGAGGATCTATTCCAAAAATCCTGAAACAGCCACCGTAAGGCTTGCAAATCTTCTTTCTATGGTATCGGGGGAAGAATCCGAATCGGTATAGTAAAGCAATCGGAGTCATGATATACTTACACGCAGAAAGCATTTCATCAGTTCCGATTGCCCGTTATCGAAAGGAGAACGGATTATGGCAAAAGGTTCTGTAAGAAAAAAAGGAAAGAAATGGTACTACCGCTTCTATGTGGAGGACGCAAGCGGCAACTTGGTACAGAAAGAGTTTACGGGTACGGAAAGCAAGAGCGAGACGGAAAAGCTGTTACGGCAGGCAATGGAGGATTACGAGGAAAAGAAATTCATTGCAAAGGCTGACAACATCACGCTTGGGGAACTGCTCGATATTTGGGCGGAGGAAGAATTGAAAGTCGGCACGCTTAGCAACGGTACGGTGGAAAATTATCTCGGTGCGATACGGTGCATTAAGAAACACCCTGTTGCTGACCGTAGATTAAAAACCGTAACAGCGGAGCATTTGCAGACATTCCTTGACCTGCTTACTTTCGGAGGGACTTATCCAGACGGAAAAGTCAAAAAAGGATTGAGCAAAGACTATATCCACTCTTTCTCAGCGGTTTTACAGCAGTCGTTCCGTTTTGCGGTATTCCCAAAACAACTGATTACGTTCAATCCAATGCAGTACATCAAGCTGAAACGAAAGGCAGAGGAAGTGGATTTGTTTTCAGAGGAAGATATGGGACAGTCAGGCACGCAGCCTATTTCCCATGATGACTATGAGAAACTTATCGCTTATCTTGAAAAGAAAAATGTCTCTGCAGTTTTGCCGATACAGATAGCCTACTATGCAGGGCTTAGGATCGGCGAGGTATGCGGGCTGACTTGGCAGGACATCAACCTTGAGGAACAGTATCTTACGGTAAAGCGGAGCGTCCGCTATGACGGCGCAAAGCACAAAACGATTATCGGACCGACTAAACGTAAGAAAGTGCGGACGGTAGATTTTGGGGACACACTTACCGCCATACTGAGAAAAGCAAGGAAAGAACAGCTTAAAAATCTGATGCAGTACGGGGAACTGTACCACCGCAACTACTACAAGGAAGTGCAGGATAAAAACAGGGTTTACTATGAGTATTACAACTTGGAGAGCACGCAGGACATTCCGGCGGATTACAACGAGATTTCATTTGTATGTTTAAGACCGGACGGCTGCCTTGAAACACCGAGTACATTGAGTATCGTCTGCCGGACACTGGCAAAGAAACTGGACGGGTTTGAGGGCTTTCACTTCCACCAGCTCCGCCATACTTATACAAGCAATCTGCTGTCAAACGGCGCAGCGCCGAAGGACGTGCAGGAACTCTTGGGACACTCTGACGTAAGTACCACAATGAATGTGTATGCCCATGCCACAAGGGAAGCAAAGCGGACTTCCGCAAGGCTCTTAGATAAAGTGGCAGGCAACGATTAAGTACATTTCACAAAAACTTTCCCTTGTAAAATACCCATAAGGGCAAAAATGAGGGAAAATACATATCAATTCACTATATAAGGCTCTAAAAGCCTTGAAAAATAAGGAAAGTTCAAGAAATTCATCTGCAAATTTCGATTTATCTATTTTGCAGCAAATCTATAAATCGCATAAATTACCCATATAATCCAAGAATATGTCCACGCATCAAACACAATACTTATTGTTAAATATCCGATAGCTATTATGATTGCTATTATCCAATTCATTATTTTTTCTTATCCATTCTAATTCCTCCAAAATAAACCTTGGCTTGCCTCTTTGTCAATCACTTTTTTGCTCCAAACCTTTTAATAAACAAACGCTGTCACGCTTCGCGAGCCAGCTTATTGTTTATTAAAATATCATCCCATTTTGTGGACTGCAAGTT
>DEPD01000145.1:0-520 GCA_002358575.1 Lachnospiraceae bacterium UBA3401
AGTCACCAGCCGGGAAGCGTGACGACATATCCCTTAGAGAAAATGAAAAAGAGATACAGAAAGACCTTGACGACGGGATAGACACAATCGGAAAGAAAATGACCGTCTGCGAGCTTTACGCGAAGCAGAACCGCCACCGGGGAAATGTAAGGCACAACACCACAAAGGGGCGCGAACGGCTGATGAAGCTGCTGGAAGCGGATAAACTTGGTTCCTGCCCCATTGACAGTGTGAAGCTGTCCGACGCGAAAGAATGGGCGTTGCGCATGAAAGAAAAGGGAATATCTTACAAGACCATAAGCAACGACAAGCGTTCTCTGAAAGCTGCTTTTTACACAGCGATACAGGACGACTGTATAAGGAAGAACCCCTTTGACTTCCAGCTAAACACCGTGATCGAGGACGACACAGAGCCGAAAGTACCCCTCACAGGAGAACAGGAAGAAAGCCTTTTATCCTTTATGCAAAGTGATAGCGTCTATCAGAAATACCGTGACGAGGTTATCATACTGCTGGGGAC
>DEPD01000145.1:920-5462 GCA_002358575.1 Lachnospiraceae bacterium UBA3401
TAATCAATGTAGACCACCAGCTTTTACGGAGCGCGGAAACAGGCTACTACATAGAGAAGCCCAAAACGCAGAGCGGTATCAGACAAATTCCAATGAGTGAAAAAGTGTATGAAGCGTTGAGGCGCGTGTTGGAGAACCGCAAGGGAACAAAGCAGATCACCATTGACGGTTACAGCAATTTCCTTTTCCTCAACCGGGACGGTTGCCCGAAAACGAATGCGAACTACGCTACCATGTTCCGGGGGCTTGCGAAGAAGTACAACAAGTGCCATGAGGAAGCCTTACCCAAAGTAATGACACCCCACACCCTGCGCCATACATTTTGCACCAACTTAGCCAATGCGGGCATGAACCCGAAAGCGTTACAGTATATCATGGGACATTCCAACATCACCATGACGCTGAACCATTACGCACACGCAACTTTCGCTTCCGCAAAGGCTGAAATGGAAAGGCTGATTGCAGCATAGCCGCAGACGGATTTACTACTTCTTTTACTACCATTGAGAGGGAAAACCTAAGAAGTTTTGAGGGTATATAAGAACTTCTCCCCATATCTAAAATGCCGGGAAAGCCCGAAAATACGGGCTATACCGACATATAAGAACTTCTAAAGAGATAATCTAAATTCACCATAAATTTTACTAGAAAAACAAGTAACTCATCATTGCAACTAATATTTTAGCCGAACAACTTCACAGCGATTACAGTACCTCCATTCTAAAATGCAGGCGTTACAAAAAACTTCTAAGCCAACCAAAAACGAAGCTGCCAGAACTGGAAACCGGACATCTCAACAAATATCCTGACAGTGCTTTTATATAGGAAACAGTGACAAAAGAAGCAGAAAAAACATACACGCTCTTTAAAACCAGTGTAAAAAGAGGACACATCACCATGAGATCATTTTTAACTCTCATTGCGATGTGTCCTTTCATTTTTACAACAATGCCTGCTTATAGGCATTGCTTTTCGGAGATTCTCCTTTGAAAAGAGCATAAATCTTAGCGCATAACTTTTAAAATCCCTGATTCCATACTATAAACATTGTCACAAAGTATATTTATATCTTCTGAATTATGACTGGCAATTAAAATAACTTTTCCTCTTTTTTTCAGTTCAAGAAAAAGTTCCCTCATTTCATTCACACCATGACTATCCAGTCCATTAAACGGTTCGTCTAAAACCAAAAATTCCGGTTCTTCCATAATTGACTGTGCTATAGCTAATCTTTGCCGCATCCCCATAGAATATTTCCCTACATGTTTTTTTGATTTTGGATCAAGTCCTACTTTTTCCATAATGTTTTCTAAATATTGCCTGTTATTCTTATTATTAATCATATATAGGTATTCCAAATTTTTTATTCCAGAATAATTTTTTAAAAAAGCCGGTTCTTCAATAATAATTCCAACCGAAGGAAGAACATCTGCCTGTCTTTCCCGCTTTATACCGTTTATTAGAATCTCGCCTGAATCCAACGACAACAAACCACATATTATTTTAAATAAAACTGTTTTCCCTGCGCCATTTCTCCCTATAATCCCTGTAATCTCTCCTTGTCTGCATTCCATATTGACATGATCCAGCACCTGCGTTTTACCAAAATATTTGCATACATCTTTTACTTTTATATTTTTATCCTTCATAAAATCACTCCTCATCCGTCCAATCCAAATCTTTTATATATATTCTCTTCAAAGAAATGCCACTTAATATAAATACTGAAATTGCTGCCATAATAATTACCGATGAAAAGGAAGGCGCATTTTTACATACTTTTCCATACAACAGGAGCAAATTCATCCATGAAAACGGCGAAATAAAGCTAATCCATTGCTGGTATAAATACAGATTAGCAAATACAACCGATAAAACGGAAAGAAAAGTTCCCATAAGTACAGCGGTTGTCCTGTTCACGCAGATACTCACAGCAAACATAATCATTCCAACCAATCCGGTAGATATACAAAGGATTATCCCAAATATCAACATGGTTATGAAGGGATCATGTTCGATAATCAATTCATAAGAAAAAGATAATTTCACATTGTATTCCAGCCCTGCATTTGTCATAGCAAGCGAATTATACAATTTCCCCCACTCTGCAGTCCATTCCAGACATGGAAACAACGGCAATATGCTTAAAACCACTTCAATAAATGAAAGCGAAACAGCAGACATCCAAATTCTTAATATTTTAGCATATACCCATTTCTTCCTTCCCTCCCTTATTAATGCATACATTTCATTTCTTTGCATAAAAGGTATATTAGAGTAAAAGTAAATTACAGAGATTCCATATATAAATAGAAAATATACATTTTGCCCAACAAAAGGCAATATCCAAGGCGATGCAGGATAATCCGCAGCAATAGAAAATCGTTTCACTGAATTAATATAGTAATGTAAAATATAAAACTGAAAAACACAAAAAAACAACAACCGCCTGCTAAAAAAATTATTCACAAAATCCTGCCACACATGTTTTGTTTTATTCACAGATTTTTCTCCTCAACTTTCTAATTAAAAGTTTTCTAAGCAAAACCACATTGATAGCCGCTATCATAACCACTAGCAGCAAGGACAAATAATCATTTAGGAAAATATTATTTGAAGGTGAAAAAACCGTAGCCAAATTCAGTGTCCCAGAGGAAGCTGTCGACAAAATGTAATCCACAAAATAATACTGAACCATTGGTGCCGATAACACAAGCATACGGTTTGAAATGAACATGGAAAGATAAGCTGCCCATAAAGATAAAATTCCTGCAAGTACACTGTATTGGATTCCGTAACAGAAATAATACAAAGAGTACCATTTATGTATTAAAAAGAATCTTAATCCCCCGGCATGTATGATATGATCATATTGCAAACCAGATACATCCACCCATGCTAATTTAAAATGCATTATATTTGCAAATAAAAATATACCAAATGTAACAGAAAGCATCGTCACAGAAAAGATACTGAATATCCGGGCAGAAACATACCCTTCAATATCCCCGCGAATCACTTGTTGCATAACATATTTGTGTTCTATATCCTCACAAAAGCTGTCCGCAAATGCAATGGCTCCGCATACCAATATCATCATAGCCGGCATTCCATACATGACAATAGAAAAAACATAAAGCACATTTGTATCTAACGCAATGCCTTCCAGTGTTGAGAGAAGCAGCACGCCCATCGTTAATGCAATTGATATCACAAGCTTCATCGAACATACAGACCTCTTTAAGTCTGTTTTAAAATAATAGCAAAATTTTCTCAAGGTATTATCTCCTTTGCCGTCTGTGCATCAATAATGGTCTGAATGCCCTGTTCTTTCTGTTCGCTTTTTTCAATTCCCCTCACAATCCAGACAGGCTTTACATCATATATGCCTGCCCCCGAAGACAGATCCACATAATAACATAATTTCGCCTCTGTTATTTCATACGTCGCATTTCCGAGTATTTGATTATACTTATTTGCCACTGTTTCAGCAATCACATCCACTGCAGCCAGTGGGACTGACATTCCTTCATCAGAAATCTCAAATATTTTTTCAATGTCCAAATACTCTATTCCATCCTTTGATATAAATGCCTGTATTGGAGCATTTACATCTGCCATATCTGAAAATACCTCACAGTACACATGATAAAGAGGCAATCCTCTGTATATTTGGTTAATACAAAAATAATAGCCTTCATCTGAGGCAGACCATTGATTTTTATAATTTGCCTGATCAATATTTCCGTCCATGTCTTCATGGTATTCTTGCGACTGCATACAATTATAATCTAATGCATATCCTGTATAACTATGCTTAAACTCTATACCCACTTCCGTCAAGGTTTTGTCAATAATCTGGAAGGCATCTTCACGAATCATAAAAGGCAACTGTTCTTCTGTGGAGTATAAATCCGCATTATATCGTTCATCTGCTGGATCAAGCACAAAAGAGCTGCGTATATATGGCATTAAATCCCTTTGCATATAAGACATCTGGCTGGAAAGCGGACCATAAGACAATGTTGTTTCTTCCGGTGTGACATAAGTTGCTGTATTTACTTTTTCCCCATATTCGTTTTTTTCCTCATAGCTGTATACTTCATAATTGTCATTCCCGCTAAATAGTGATCGGAATGCTTGATCCTCATTTACTTTTAACATTTTGGCTTTTGCGGTAATTGGAGGTTCTCCAGCTAAATCGGCATCAACAATGACAGCCATCTTAAAATCAACATTTCCCATAGTATTGTTATAACTCTCTGGAAATGTGAACTCCGCATCGGATATATCGTTTTCCACATAAGTTTCTTCCATCTCGGAACTCGTTTCATTTCGGACATCAGGCGCTTTGTTTTCAGCAGCCCGTCCCTGTTCCATATTTCCACAGCCAAATAAGGATAGGGAAAAAAAAGCAATTGCCATCAAAGATATTTTCTTTTTCATTCGATTCTCTCCTTTTCAAAAAAACAAAAATCGCAAAATATTAGGAATTGTAGGAAAATAAGTGATACGAATTGCGTAGGATATTTCTTCGAGAAG
>DEPD01000187.1 GCA_002358575.1 Lachnospiraceae bacterium UBA3401
AAAAAACGTAGTCGTAGCGGGCTACAGCGGGGCTTTTTGATATGTGCAATCGGAGAAATAAGCAAGTCAAGATGTATAAATTATTTTTGAACAGTTCCTTAAGGTATTTCTTTAATAGATGTATCAGAAAATATATAAAATATTTTCCTATATTAAAGTCTCTTTATACCTGATGTTATGTATGGAAAATTCCAAGAAACAGTCTTTAGACCACCTTGCTATGAAAAAGACCTTTATTTTCATAACAACGATTCAGAAATAAACACATCAAGGTGTATCAGTCTGAACAGTTTCCTAGGAATTGTAGAAAAACAACTAATTCAAATTACGTAGGATATTTCTTCGAGGGTGCATGTCAAAAAACTGACATGTGCAATTAGATAAATAAACAAGTCCATATGTGTCAGTTATTTTCCTACAGTTCCTTACTACATGGAGGAATAGAATGATCAATACAGCAACAAAATCCACTGGTGTCATGAACCGCAATTCCATTCTCTCAATAAATGTGCCTGAAAAACAGAGTGTGAAAAACCAAAACAATATTATGACACTTATTAAAAATCCTAGAACAAACAGTGCTTCTGTGACATCTGGTCAGTCACAAGACAAAACACAGCAAACAACATCGTACAACCAACCTCAAAACCGAACACAACAAGTAACACCACGCAACCAATCACAGCAAACAGCACCATACAACCAACCTCAAAACCGAACACAACAAAGACCACAAACAAGGTCGCCGCGGCAACCGCAAAATATCCAGCCTGCACTAACCGCAGGCCAGCAAAATACAGCAAGCACTCCTGGAACGCCGACCGCAAAACCTGTCCCTATCTTATACAATAAAGTACAAAAAGGTCAGAAAACACTGTTGCCGATATCAGCACTCAATGTTGTCAACGCCTGTTTTGGCTGGAATATCACAGATGAGCGGTGCGATGTTGATGTATCCGCATTCCTTTTGGGTGCAAACGGAAAGGTTATTGGCGATTCCTGGTTTGTATTTTACGGTCAGACAATCAGTCCTGATCACAGCACAAAATTTATTGAAGGCGGCAGCACTGACAGAGAACTGATTCAGATTGACTTTACACACCTCAATTCGCAGGTGAAAAAAATTGTTTTTGTTCTCACCATCAATGATGCGCTGAAAAACAGGCTTCACTTTGGCATGTTGAAAGACGCTTATATACGAATTATGGATCAATCAGGCAAAGAACTTGTAAGCTTTCTAATGACAGAGTATTACAATAACGTTATTTCAATGATGATTGGAGAACTTTATCTGCACAATGACGCATGGAAATTTAATGCTATTGGAAATGGTGTTGCCAAAGATCTTGCAGGATTATGTGAACTCTATGGGGTCCAAGTACTTTAGCCAATTTTCCAAAACTATAATTTTGGAAGAATATACCTATATACTCAGAATCACTTGTACTTGATGTTAAGGAATTGTTTAAAAATAATTTATATATCTTGAACTTGAACAGTTCCTAAAGAAAGTTTTTGTGAGACTATTTAAACAAAAAATATACATATCTTAATTGTGTATGTCTAATAAATTTCTATTGCAAAGCAGATGCATGGAAGATTCCAAGAGGCTATATCAAATAAAAGGAGTATAAACTTATGCTAATATTTGAAGTAATTAACGAATTGACCTTAAAAGTAACTTGCCGCGGAAATGATGTATTATTTACCAAAGCAGGATCCTTTATCTGTGGTGAAAACAGCGGGCAGAAAAATTATAAATTTGAAAAGCTGCTGCTCGGACCACAGCAGAGTGCAGGGCAGGCATTACTAGGCTCACTCATGCGCCGTGTGACAGGCGAAAATCTTCCTCTTATGAAAGTGATGATGAGTGGCGACAGCATTACTTATTATGCAAATCATGCCCAGCACGTGGTTGTGTACCAACTCCAGCAAGGTGAAATTCTCTCCATTGAGTCCGAAAACATCTTAGCTTTTACCCAAGATTGTAAATATGATGTGCGTTTTATTGGCTGTGGCGTTATCTCTCAAAAAGGGCTTGCCACATCCACCTTGACCGGAGTTGGCCCCAATGCATATGTTGCAATTTTAATCGATGGAAATCCTATTGTTCTAAGCAATATTCAGACAGGTTCCACGCTCACCGTTGACCCAGATGCTGTGGTTTGCTGGATGGGAAATGGTTACTGTGATCCTGATATCAAGATGGATGTCAACTGGAAAACCTTTATCGGTCAAACCTCTGGAGAATCCTACAGCTTTGAGTGGAATGCCAGACAGCCTGTGACAGTTATTATACAGCCAAATGAACGCGCAAGCGGTATTAGCCTTGGCATGGATGGCGGACGGCTTGGACACAGACCAAATTAATCAATCGCTGTATATTCAATATCCCACAAGCGAAAGCACTGTTTCAAGCATAGCTTCCGCATAAATTTTTTCTGCTGGCGGACATATTATTTTTTGAGAAAAAGAATAGCGCTGCGCAAGTTCCGGCGCAGCGATCCCCCGGTCAGCCGCCTCCAACATAGAAATATCAAATGTGCTGTCTCCCGCCGCAATCACAAAATCAGCACCGATATAATTCCGAAATCTTTCAACTGCTGTTCCTTTATTTAGCGCCTTTGGTACTACATACACTTTCACTCCATTATGAAAAATTTCCACAATCTCTGTATTTAACAACCTTTTTAGATCTGCGACAACAGTCTCTGGTTCCTCGCATTTTGTAAACACAAATAATTCTTTGATAAATCGAAGTTCAAAGGTCCTGCGTATATCCCTATCCAACAACTTCAACGCTTTGTGCAGCTCCCCTGTGCTATTCTGAATCCATTTTAATGAATCCTGATACCACTTTTCATCTTCTTTTCCATCAACAAGAAGCACCCCGCCATTGCAGACAAGGGCATATGAAAATGCTCCTACTCTTAGTTGAATCCGCTGATACTGCTCTATTGTTCTGGTAGTTGTTGGCACAATCAAAACTTGGCGATTATATTTTTCTTGTTTAGAAAGCATTTGCAAAAGGCGATAAGTTTCCTGTGTAATAAACGAAATTTCCTTTTCACGGTAAATCTCAACACAACGTTTCTGATTCCCAATATCATATTTATACGAATAAATTAATGTATTATCCAAGTCTGTATGAAATACAATCATTTTTACCCCCATTCAATCGAGTAGGGAAGTCTCATCTTCCCCTACTCGCCGCGCCCCCCATGCGCCGCCTTAGCGTCATATTTCCTCTGCACGGGGCTGTGCATAAATAAAGCAAAGTGAACCATTTCACTTTGCTTTATCAATACTAATATCACAATATCCCTATGTGACGCACATCTAATGAAAAATATTTTCCTAACACGCTCTTAGAGTTTGTTAACAAAAAATAAAATTCCTCCTACTTTCTGTTTACAACAAGTTTTCTAACCATATCCACCGGAATCATTGTCACTGCTAACACAATAATAGTAATCCAGCCTTTAATGCCAAATGGTTCACAGCTAAACATATTCCCAATCCAAGTAAACACCGTGAATGGTATCAGCGCTGCATTGACAATCAACGCCTGTACAAGGACGATTATCAAAAAGACTTTAATAAATCCAGTATTTTGGTCAAGCCCCTTAAAGATGCCAAATCCATCATCTCTAACATTGAAACCGTTGAACAATGCGCTCACAATAAACAGTACAAAATAGCCTGTCAAATGTTGTTCTTCTGTATCAAACAAATCGACAAAGAACGGTGCCTTAAGATATATAAAGCTGACCACAGTAAGCCACAGACCCATTGTCAAAATCTGCGCCATCATTGGTTTGCTTACAATACTTTCATCTCTGCGTCTAGGTTTCTCACGCATATACTTTTCCAGCGCTGGTTCATTGCCAAGCATAATCGCGCCAAGACTATCCATTACAAGGTTCACAAACAGTAAATGTGTTACCTTTAGCGGTTCATCTACTCCAAAGAATGGTGCAATGGCACTTACCACAACCGCAGTCACATTGATTACCAGCTGAAACTTGCAAAATTTCAAAATATTATGATAAATGGTACGTCCATACAAAATAGCGTCTTTAATAGACTTAAAGTTATCATCTAAGATTACGATCTTACCAGCTTCCTTGGCAGCCTCTGTTCCACTACCCATAGCAAATCCGACATCTGCGCGCTTCAATGCAGGCGAATCATTTACACCGTCACCAGTCATACCAACAACAAGATTCATCTCCTGACAAAGCCTTACCATACGCGACTTATCTGTTGGCAGCGCCCGTGCAATCACGCGAATTTTCGGTATAATTTTCTTTACTTCTTCATCTGACATTTCATTTAACTGTGCGGAAGAAAGCGCCATCTCATCATTGTTCTTTAACAAGCCTGCATCCTTTGCAATCGCTACGGCAGTCTCAAGCCTGTCTCCAGTTATCATAACAACCTGAATACCGGCATTTTGCACTTCCTTAATAGCATCCCTCGCCTCAGGTCTTACATCATCCCGGATACCAACCAAACCGATAATGACAATATCATCATTAATTTTGCTCTCCACAAGCGGACTCTCGGAATAGCCAAACGCAAGCACTCGCATTGCCTTCGCTGCCAGCTCATCAATCTTTCTGTCAAGAACTGCTTTATCCATAGTGCGGATATTGCCGTCTGCATCCAGATATTTTGTCGCTGCCGCAAGAAGCCGTTCGGGAGCACCTTTATAAAAGGTCTTTCCTACACTGTCAATCCGCGCCTGGCTAAATTTATTCGTCGAGTTAAATCCTTGTTGTGCGGAAACAACATACTCAGTATTGGAGAGCAATGTATTAAATGTGTCCTCTCCAATAAACTTCATCAACGCCTGATCCGTAGCGTTGCCGCCAATAACCTTGTGCGACACATCAAACATAGATTGTGTATTTTTACCGATTGCAAGGTCAATCAGCCCTTTTACCTTACTGTGCTTACTCAACTGTGGAATGTCAATTGAATTTCCATCTGCACAGAAGAAATCAACTACTTCCAGCGAACCTTTTGTAATTGTACCTGTCTTATCACTAAAGAGAATATTTAATGAACCTGCTGTCTCAATACCTTCAGCCTTTCTGACTAGAACATTGTGGTCAAGCATCTTGCTTGTATTCTGCATTAGAACAAGCGAAATCATTAGCGGAAGTCCCTCTGGCACTGCGCAGACAACAATCACGACCGCAAGCGATACCGCATCAATCACATTCTTAATAATATCTGGAATCGGCTGTGCAAAATATCCAGAAGCACCCCCATCAAACACTAGAATTGCATGTGCGAGATAAAAAAGTGCAATCACAACAGCACCAATGTAACCAAAGGTCGAAATCTGCTTGGCAAGCTTGGCAAGCTTTACTTTTAATGGCGAATCGGGTTCATCTTCCTGCATTTCTTCCGCCATCTTACCCATCATGGTCTTTAAGCCAACTTTTCTGACATCAAGGACGCCTTCCCCGTCAAAAATCACAGCCCCGCGAAACAGTGAATGCTTGTCCACAAAAGTATCCCCTGTAATATCGTCTGTAAGCTGTACACTCGGATCGGCTGCCGTTTTTTTGCACTCCTCCGCCTCTCCATTTAAGGCAGAATTATCTACTTTAAGTGCCCCATCAATCAGAATACCATCCGCCGGCACTTTATCACCCGATTGCAGTAAAACCTTGTCCCCAACAACGACATCATCCACTTCAATGACCGTAACAACCCCATTTCTGTAGACCTTACATTTGTCTTTTTCAGTGCTGTCCTTCAACTCGCGATACTTTGTATCACTTGCCACACCCGTCTTTGCCGAAACAAACGCCACCACCAACACCGCAACAATCGTTCCCAGTGGCTCATAAATTTCTGCATAACCAAAGAAAAACATGACAATCATCAGCGCTGCAATCGCCAGAAGAATTTTAATCATCGGGTCCCCAAAAGTCTCCTTAAATTCCTCCCAGAAGGTAGTAGGCTCCGAATCTGGAATCTCATTAGATCCGTACTGCCCACGCGACTGCTCGACCTCTTTGTCACTAAGTCCATTAAATTTCATTTTTCATTTTCTCCTCATATTATAATTAGATAAATCTGTTGGCAAGCTCTCCAAGACCTGGATCGGTTGTTCCCTGCCCCATAGCATTAAACTTCCACTCTCCATTATGTCTGTAAATCTCACCAAAAATCATCGCTGTCATGTTAGAATAGTCATCTGACAAATTATATTTACACAACTCTGTATTGTTTCGCGCATCCACAATGCGAATAAACGCATTCTTAATCATTCCAAAATGCTGTTTTCTCTGAACTGCCTGATAAATGTTCACAACAACGACAATCTTATCATATATCTGTGGAATAGACGCAAGGTCCACAATAATTTGCTCGTCATCTCCATCCCCCGCTCCTGTAAGGTTATCTCCCATATGCTGTACTGTGCCCGTTGGGTGCTTGAGGTTTCCAAAATATATAATATCCTCATTTGCGCAAAGTTTGCCATTTCGCAGCAGAAACGCAGATGCATCGCAGTCAATTGGTTGTGGCTTTGGCGCGAAAAATCCTTTCTTCGTCTGTGGCGCTTCATCCCATCCCAATCCAACAACTACCTTGGAAAGACCTGAATTATCCTTGGATAAACTTACCTTCTGTCCCTTTTGTAAACTAATTGACATCTCCATTCTCCCTTCTATCACCAAAACGATACAAAAAAATTTTTTCGCGGGGGAAGCACTCTTCCCCCACCAAACTATTCTACATCCACTCCAAAATTTGCGCACAGCGCTGCAAGTCCGCCCTGGAAACCACTTCCAATCGCATTAAACTTCCACTCACTGCCATTCCTGTAAAGCTCTCCAAACACCGCCGCTGTCTCAATCGAGAAATCCTCACCCAAATCGTAGCGAAGCATCTCCTCGCCGTTCTCTTCATTATAAATACGGATAAACGCATTGTTGACCTGACCGAAATTCTGTCTTCTTGTCTCTGCCTCGTAGATGGTTACAGTAAACGCAATCTTTGTAACATTGTCTGGAACCTTGGACAAATCAATCTTAATCTGCTCATCATCTCCGTCACCAACACCTGTAAGATTGTCTCCTTGATGTACAACACTACCCGATGAATGAGACAGATTTCCATAGAATACAAAATCACCCGAACTGGAAACTTTACCGGAATCTCCCAGCAGAAATGCTGCTGCATCCAAGTCAAAATCTCCGCCGGTGTCAAACGCGTTAATGTCCCATCCAAGCCCCACAACCACCTTTTTCAATCCTGGATTATCTTTGGTAAGACTAACCTTCTGACCTTTTGTTAAACAAACTGGCATTTTTATGCCCTCCTTTTTTTCAAACCAACTTTTTCTAAGGAACAGTCTTAAAATAACTTGCGCATCTGACTTGCCTAAATTTCCATAGTCGTCGTTGTCATCAGTCGCCGTAGCCCGCTACGGCTCCTTTTTCCGCCCAGCCTATGGAAATTTATCTTGCGTCATCTGCACAAATTATTTTGTGACTATTCCTAAGCAACTTCAATTCCATAGTGTCCGCAAAGTGCTGCAAGTCCGCCTTGGAAGCCGCTTCCAATTGCATTGAATTTCCACTCCCCATTATGTCTGTAAAGCTCTCCAACCACAACTGCTGTCTCAATTGAGAAATCTTCTCCCAAATCATATCGGATTAATTCCGTATTGGTCACCTCATCGACAATGCGAATAAACGCATTGGAAACCTGTCCGAAATTCTGTCTTCTGACATCTGCATCATAGATAGTAACTGTAAAAGCCACCTTCTCCACATTAGAGGGAATTTTATTAAGGTCAATTTCGATCTGCTCATCATCCCCCTCGCCTTCTCCTGTCAGGTTATCACCCATGTGTTTCACAGCCTCACTTGGATGTGTCAAATTACCATAAAATACAAACTCATTCTCCGTTGGGCATTTACCGTTTGCGCCCACCATAAAAGCCGCTGCATCCAAGTCAAAGTCCGCACCAGAATCAAATGCGTTAACGTCCCATCCAAGTCCTACCATAATTTTCTTAAGACCCGGATTTCCTTTTGTAAGATCAACTTTCTGTCCTTTTGATAAATTGATTGGCATATGTTTTTTCCTCCTTCATATGAAAAATTTATCAGTACTTTTTATTGGGAACATGGTACATCTCGTTAAACTCTCGCTTGATAGTTTCCAGCCTTGCCTGATCCTCAATGCGTTTTTGCCGCGCATCATTTTGAATCTGTCTTGTCTCGTTAATACCATCCACGATTGTTTTCCAAGTTGTCTCCAGTGTTTCAATCTTAATTGAGCTGCCCGCTGCCATCGCTGTTGTCATCTTTGTCTGCTCCACTGTATTTTGTGCATTGCGGATTAACATCTCATTGGTCTTCGCATCGAGCGCACTCATCGCATCTGCCTGTATTTTCTGGCGTTTTAGCATAATTGCTTGCGCGAGCGCCTGTTTAAATACGGGCAGCGTAATAATAAATGCGGAATTAATCTTCCTGACAAGGTTCATATTACTAAATTCCATCGCCTTAATCATTGGAATCGACTGCATTGCCACGCTCTCCGCCGTTCTCAAATCCTGTGTCCTCTGTTCCAACATCATCAGCGCTTGATTTAGACTTGTAATCTCAAATTGAATCGAAGTATCGCCTGTCGTCTGCATATCAGACTCTCGCTGTGCAATGTATGCCTCGATCTCCTTGCATCCTTGTTCCCCCGCAAGAATATATTTTACAAGCTCATGATAATAGTTTACGTTCGCCTCAAACATTGTATTCAAATTGCGGTTGGACTGTTTTATCTCGGACTCATACTTTCTGAGTTCCACATAAATTTTGTCAACCTCATCACCCATTGTATGATATTTATCCAGTATTTTATCAAGCTGTTTTCTCATATTGCCAAAAAGCTTGTTAAACAGAGAAGGATTTTCCTGCAATTCGTCAATATCAAACTTTTCCATCACTCGCGCAAGCGCGTTAAGCATCTCGCTCGAATCATCGAGCTGGGACATATTCACATTGTTTAACACAACATCCGATGCCTTGGATATCTCCTCCGCAACTTCCGCGCCAAAAGACACAATTGTCTCAAGATTATTAATCTCAATTGTACTTACAATGTCATCAACTTCCTGCGAACCGACAAGCGTCTGATTCATCTGCTGCCTGTCCTCCACAATATCATACGTCTCCACCACTTCAATCTCATTTTTGGTGTCCGCAGTATTGGCCATCACTGATGACTGCGCCTTTGTCTTGCTAAAATCTAACCCCATTCTTAATCCTCCGTTCCGCCAATATCCCTCCTACAAAACATTGACTTAAATCCGTCATATAAAGCTATCGCGCGGTTCTCACCCTCCTCGTCGAAAGAGTCTATCGCGCCACGAAAGCCGTGTACTTGAGGAAACCAGCGCCATATTGGGAACTTGCAAATCATATACATACTCGCCAATTTGATGCTCTTCCATCAATTTTCTATTAAAATATTTCTCTATATTTTGATATCCTGTCGGCACAAAAAATACCACATCAAACCCTGCCAAATTTAAAAATGCTGCCAGAATAGAATCCTCCAAAGAAATTATTTTCTCCCCAGTATTAAAATAAATCAACTTGGGATTCTTTTTTGTAAAATCGAACTTTTGTATCAATCGCACAATCTCCTTTGGCATATTAAGGACTGTCGCAACAATCGCATACTCTGTGCCATTTTCAAAAGTTCCCTTTATCACTTTGCTCTCAATCAAAAGCTGTAGCTTGTCAAGAATATGCTCCTGTATTTCTTCTCGTAAAAAACTATATGGATAATTTGGATGCTCTTTAATCTTCTTTTTTTGTAGTCGCCCATTTCTGTAAAACTCTGTCGCATACATTTTCATTGGGTTTGGTGCCGTAGAATCAATATATGGCACATTTTTTACCACAAAAGTATCCTCCGTCATCAGTGCCTTAACAGCACTCCAATATTTTTGAACCAGACCGTCCTTCACACCAGATACTTTGGCAAAAATCACAGGCAGCGTAACTACACCATTCTCTGTGCTAAAATTGGGGCGATATCGCAATTCTTCTTTCCACAGAATCTGTATTTCCTCATACATAGTCTGCAATGTAATGGAATTCGCTTTGGTATATTGATGATTGCGATATATTCCCGTATCCTGATACATTAGTTCGTCAAGCTCGCGCTCTGCATGGTATGCGACAGTACCGACCTGCAAATCCGCACTCTGCCTCGGGTAACGATTTATGGACAAAGACTCCGCAAAATGTATCTCATATAAAAGTGTATCCTCCAGACAGCACTTCGCACTCAAATCAGGAACCAACACCAGCACATCCACAGGAATCCGCGCCAGGAAGCGCAAAAACATGGCCTCGCTCTCGTCTTGGCAAGGTCCCATATGAATAAAACAACTCACTTCTGGCATCTTCCAGTTTGAAAAGAGTAACTTCTGATACCGCCGAATCCAGCAGAGCAGATAAACCGCCTTGTTGGTCAGTCGAGAAAGGTTGGAATCTGGCGCCTTCGCCTCCTCAAGCATTCCATCCAAAAATGCTTTCACCATCACCCGCTGTAACTCTATATTAGATGTGTATTGTATATTGGCAGACAGATCCATTAACATCTCGTCCTGTCTTGTATAAGTTCTGCGCCTCACCGCTGCAATTTCTTCTGTGTCAGGTTTTGGGATACTTCCGTCAACAATCACAACATGTCGTTTATAATTCTCAAGTGTCAACTGAAATTGATACAGCTCATTTGCATATGTCTGCTTGTCCTCCACGCCACTGATTCTGTAATAGCAATTATAAAAAAATTTTGAGTCTGTTCCCCGCTCCGCAGGCGCTTTTTTGAAATCTTCCAACCCACTTCCTGTTATCCATGCATTAGTACAGTTAAGCACTTGCGGGCGCACACCGTAAATCCGCTCATTGTTAAGCGCATTTTGTATCTGGGTCCGAACCCATTTGAGATTAAAATCCCGCGGAAATTCCTTCATTCCCGGTAACTCAAGGCTGTATGAGACACAATACTCTGCATCAATACTTTGATATTTTGCATCTCCGTGATACTGCAACAACACGACATCACACCCTGCATTGGAGAGAACATTGACAAGCATCAGCTCATAACTGCTAATTTCCCCTTCATACAAGATTTTTGGAATCTTGTTTTCACCGAGCGAATTGACAATGCGCTCAAATCTATAGTATAACCAGCACATGAACTTTATGTATGCATTTTTCAGCATATTGTCATTTTTGCCGGATTTTCGCAGAGAATCAAGCGTATCAAAAAGAGAACGCGCCACATTTCCACGCTGATAATCATTCATGCGCGGAAGCCATTTTTTCAGACTCTGTACAATAAAATCTGGACTCAGCCGAAATCCCAAGCCCATAATTTCCTCATAATATGCAAGATTCTTCTCATCTGGATTGGAGATTCTGCCCTCAATAACCACACCTGAAAGTCTTGCCGCCTCATAATACTGCTGTATAAACTGCCCAATTGCCTCTGTATATCCACTAATTCTGTAAAAATACACGCCTCTGTTGGGTCTGCTGTCACGTTCCATAAAAAAATCATTCAGATTGTTTATCTTAATATGCGCAAACATATTTTTCCCTCAATCAATATCCAATAACCACACTTCTCATAATACAGCTTATCAGAAGCGCCCTTTGCTTCTAAATAAAAGGGCTGTTCTTGCTTCTTATAATATTAAAAGTATATCATAATATCGTTATTTATTCAACAAAAACAGAACATACTTTCAAATATTAATTCATTTTTAATCTAAATTTAATGTTTCATCCATTCTTATAAGTCTTAATCCTGCATCATTGCAGCCGTATAGCCATCTTGCCATAAAAGTGGCCTTTACTTTCATAACAACTGTGAGAAAATAACTGACACATGTTGACTTGTCTATTTCTCCAATTACAAATCGCATCTGTAATTGGAGAAAAGCCTCGTCGCAACCCATTAGGAACCAGTAAATCCTTGAATAAACAGATTGATAAATTCATACCCTACTGCCATATTAATATTCTGTGCGTATCGAATTACAGTAGTGCTAATACCAATCACTTCCCCATACATATTGAGAATCGCTCCGCCAGAACTCCCTGATGATACAGGTGCTGTAAACTGTATCAGCTCCACATCATCCATCTCGCGAAATCCAGAGATAATACCGTCTGACACAGAGTTAAAAAATCCCATTGGACTTCCTATCGCCACCACTTTTTGCCCTCTGACAAGTTTCTGTGGCCCCTTATAAATAGGAAGTGGAACAAGCGGTCTATCAATCCGAATCACCGCGAGATCAAGCACATCATTGTACTTAATAACTTGGCTAGTTCTATAACAGTTGTCATCATTTTCTATCCGAACAGAGAAAAAACTGCCGTCACTCAAAACGTGATTATTTGTTAAAATATACCCTTTGCTTCCAATCATAATACCAGAACCAGAAGCAAAAGGTTCTCCGGCACTGTCATGTACCATAATCATCACAACGGAAGACGCAAGCTGTGCGATCTGTTCAAAGCTCATTTCTGTCCTGACAGTGCTACCTATGTTTGTGTTCATCCTCTCCATATGTCGTGGCGCTGTTGTACCTGTTACGTTTTGGAACGAAGCAGGCACATCTTGACTGTTCTGAGGTGCCTGTGCTGACTGCGGCAATATCGTTTTCCTATCTCGCCGCGGCGGTATTGTAACTCGTACAGGTTGCGTGCTCTCTGTCTCCGGCTGTAATGATGCCTTTTTCCTATCTGGTCTTGGTGGAATTACCACTTTAACATTCTGGCTATGTTGATTATTTTCTTGTGCGTTTTCCATTCTTTTATCCCCTGCACTATTTTCTAAACTATTGTTTGCAATTCAATTGTTTTTGTGTATAGACTTTTAAGAAATCTCTTTGCACTTTAATTCAATTTTCCCAACGGTGTCCTTCTTTAATGACTTGTTTCTATACATATTTTACTAATATCACACCGCAAAGTCAACACAAACAAACTATAATTCGCACCCTTTATAGAATTTATGTTACTTTTTAGATTATTTTTAAGTGACTTTTGTATAAAACATTGCGTTTAATTTTATTAACGGAAACTCTTACATTTTTTCCGAATATGTGCTATAGTAGATTGATATTTTGCAATATTACGAAAGTTTCACTTTCCTTTGTCAGTAAATGACTATTGTATTCTATTACTTTTGTTTAGGAGATTTTAATTATGAACAATTCCTTGCTTTATTACAGCGTCGGTGCACTCTTATACTGTCCTGCTAATAGAAAGACAATCGTTGATTCTATTACACGGCAAAGATTTGGCACGAAATATTCACTTGCTCTTTGTCTGGAAGATACGATACGGGACGACTGTGTTGCTGAAGCAGAACATATTCTCACTAATTCGCTCTGTCAACTGGCAAAACGGACAGAGCAGGAAACATTTTATCTGCCCAAAATCTTTGTGCGTGTGAGAAATGCCCGCCAGATTGGTAGACTTTACAAAGCCTTTGGAGAAAGCATCCGACTTGTAACGGGCTTTATCCTCCCCAAATTTTCACTTGAAAATGCAGACACATACATACAAGAGATTCTTCGGGCAAATGAACTCGCCAGCCAACCACTATACACTATGCCTATTTTTGAGAGTCCTAGCATAATAGATCTGCGATATAGAACAGAAATTTTATATACATTAAAAGAAAAACTTGATCAGATTGAAGATAAAGTATTGAATATTAGAGTCGGCGGCAATGATCTCTGTCACGCATTTGGATACCGCAGACATGATGATGAATCCATACACCAAATTCGCCCAATCGCCGATATTTTCTCCGATATTATTACTGTATATGGTCGGGATTACGTGGTTTCTGGACCGGTTTGGGAATACTATCACAGCAGCAACTGGGAGCGGGGATTGTATCATGAAATCGCTGACGACAAACTCTGTGGTTTTATTGGGAAGACAGTTATCTATCCCACCCAAATCTCAATTGTGAATGAAGCTTACAAAGTATCAGAACATGATTATCAAGATGCGGCAGCAATTCTAAATTGGGATAAATTCTCTCACTCCTTAGTCGCTGGCAGCGTCAGCAAAGAGCGCATGAACGAATACAAAACGCACTCCAACTGGGCACTCCGCACTCTGCTTACAGCAGAATACTTCGGTGTCAAAAAAGCACAACCTGATAAATAACTTAAGGCAGTTCAATATAGGAAACTGTCTTCTCCGTGCAATGCAACCGTAAAACAACACTATGTCTCCGCCAATTTTTTGATAATACCACAGCATTTATAATGTTCTAACGGATAATATTCTATTGGAACCTGCTTCTCCTCAGCAAGTCTTACAATGTGACTTAGCTCTGGATGCTGTCTATATTTTTTATCAATCAAAACCTTCCACGGAACACGCCTTAACAGCACACGCGTCGTCTCCCCGATTCCTGGCTTGATAAGGTTGATGTCGTCCACATCAAACACCGCTGCAAGTGCACGCACCTCATCAATACCATAACCACTTTTCGTCCTGGCGCTGGACAATTCCGGCATCTGGTAGATAGATGTATTGTCTATTGTAAAATGCTGTTCTATCGCTTCAATAAATTCATAGGATAAATCTGAATCCGCCAATTCCCCATAATAGACTGCACCATGAAAATCATGAGGACCTATAATATCATCCCGCAGAAAAGTCCTGCTCACCAACCCTGATATTGTACAGTTTAAACACGAACTTGGAATTAAAATATCCTCATGGGTACCGCACAGCTCTGTCATATTTGCAGGGTCTGCCAAAACTGCAATCTCCGCAGATACCCCCTTATAAGCCTGAATATCCTGACACAATTCCTTTAATATTGCACCTTTTCCAATCCAGCCATCCAAAAAAAGAAGCTGTTGTGGCTGGAATCGCTCAAGAAGGTATTTCATAGCGTTGTTATCAATCCCGCGTCCCTTTATAATCGAAATTGCATAGTGTGGAACTTCTATCTGATATTTAAAACGCAGATAACGCTTCACCAAAATGCCAATTGGAATCCCTGCCCTCGCAAGAGATACAAGTACTACATTTTTCCCTCTGGTCTGCACAATCTTATCTGACAGGCATCCCACTGCCAAAGCAGTGAGCTTTGCATATGTTTCCAGTGCTTTTGTGTAGACCTCCATATATTTCTGCGTCGGAACGTATTCAATTGGAAGCATCTCACTGTAATGTTTTCCCGCCTGAATTAACCGCTCACGCACTTCAGTAGGCTGCGGCTTCACCAAGCCTGTAATATCCTTTAAAAGTAATATAACGTCCTCTTCCTTGTATGAACTTCTCATAAAAATTCCTATTTCTTTATTACCTCATTCTCCACTGCCAGTATACAGTAGAAAGATCTTGATTGTAGCAACTTTTCATTCAATAGACTTAGGAACTGTAGAAAAATAACTGACACATCTTGACTTGTCT
>DEPD01000071.1 GCA_002358575.1 Lachnospiraceae bacterium UBA3401
ATTACTATTTATTGCCCTAAACGACCGCATATGAGCATCAAAAGAGAAATTTGGTGTTGATATGTGTTTATTTATGCGCAAAAAAGAAAGAAAGGAGAAAGAGGAATGGATAATCCAGTAACACACAGAGAATTAGAACAATTTAAGGAGCTTATGGAGTCGGAAAATGACCGACTCAAGGAAGAAAATGACCGACAGAATCATCGCATCAATAACCTGGAAGAAAGTATTAAGGAAATTTCCAACTTAACAGCAGCTACACAAAAGCTGGCTGATAATATGGAAAACATGCTGAAAGTTCAAGAACAACAAAGCAACCGTCTGGCAAAAATTGAAAATAGAGACGGCGAGAAATGGCGTAAGGCAATGGCATATATTGGTACTGCCATACTTGGTGCTGTTCTCGCCATTGTTTTTGCAAAAATTGGATTATAGGAGGCAGGTAGAGTGAAGAAACAGAAAAGGACGATGGACATTATACTAATATTTATTGCTGTATTTCTACTTGCTTTTATTGTTATAATACTGGTTTTATATTACATTACTGGTGCAATACCAGATACCTTATGCACTTGTGTGTTTACAGTGTGTGGAGGGGAATGCGGCATCATGGGGTGGATTAAGACAACAAAAGAGCGACAGAGAGAACGCCAATGTGAACTAGAAGATAGGAAGTACCAAGAAGACATGGAAAAGCAGAATGATAATAGTTTTGAAAAAAACATGTCAGAATAGGAGGAAGTTGTGGATTTTTTCATTAATAACTGGTATGTGATAGTTACAGCTACCATCGTTTTGATAGGAGCTGGATATAGTGTGTATGTCTTTATTAAGAAGCCAAGCACTGAACAACTGAAGTCCTTAAAGGAATGGATGCTATGGGCTGTAACAAAGGCTGAGAAAGAATTAGGTTCTGGCACTGGTAAACTGAAATTAAGGTATGTTTATGATATGTTTATCACAAAATTTCCTTGGCTTAGAAATGTAATCAGTTTTGAAATGGTAAGCATGATGGTTGATGATGCTCTTGAAGAAATGAGGACAATGTTGGAGAGCAATAAGGCTGTCAAGGATTTTGTAAATGGTTTTTATGAAGAATAGGGGAATAAAAGGAAAGACAATTCGAGAGTAGATTTGAAATTATTATAATGAAACATAGTTCAGGGTGGCAAATTGCCACCCTATTTCTTTGAACAGGATTAGACAGATATAAGAAAGTGAGGAAAAAAGAAATGAGATTTGCCAATAGCCCGCTGGTGGTTTATAGAAAAATAAGTCCCAATAAGACATCTCCAAGGAACCATAAAATTGATACTATTACAATTCATTGTATGGCAGGGAATCTATCCATTGAAACATGTGGAAATATATTTGCTTTGCCTTCCAGAAAAGCATCTTCTAATTATGGGATAGGAACAGATGGGCGAATTGCTCTGTATGTTGAAGAAAAAGACAGGTCATGGGCATCATCGAATGCGAAAAATGACCATAGAGCGGTTACAATTGAAGTTGCAAATGATGGTGGAGCACCCAATTGGCATGTATCCAATATGGCTATAGCAAGCTTGATTGAACTTGTAACAGATATTTGTAAGAGAAATTCTATTAAAAAGTTAGTATGGAGCACAAATAAAACAGATAGAATAAATCATTTGCATGATTGCAATATGACTATACATAGAGATTTTGCAGCAAAAGCTTGCCCAGGTAACTACCTGTATAATCTGCATAGTTATATTGCAGAACAAGTGAATGAACGGCTTGGTATGAAAACAGCACCAACAAATGTAACAATAACACCAGAAAGTAACCCATATAAAGAACCAATAACGAATATAAGGAAAGGCACAAAAGGAGAAGGTGCAAAATGGGTACAATGGTATCTGTGGCGTTTTGGCTTATTAGAAAAAACTGGAATTGATGGTGTTATCGGTTCCAAATCGGATATGGCAATCCGAGAGACGCAGCACAGATTAGGACTTGCGGTAGATGGCATTGTAGGAAAAATCACACGAAAAACGTTTATAAATGTTTTGATAAATAATCTAAAAGAGATAGATATGAACACATAAGAATAAGAAATTAAATATATACTGATATAAGCTACATTAGATATAAACTAGATACAAAAAATACTTGTATGAGAAATTTATACAAAACTTTTGTTGATTTCGATTGGAGATTTTGTATGTAGAAATAAAAAAGTTCTAATCAAAGAAAAAGATAGTTGGTGTTGCCTACGATATGCCAACATTGTACAAGGTGTGTTATGTTTTGCTAGATTATAATAAATTGCATTATGTTTTTTTGCTTCGTTTAAAATGCAGCTAATCCAATAAGTACAAGTATCTATAAGAATTTACAAGTTTGAATGTGTATTTAGATTTCTATAAACAGTTCATGTGGAGACTGTAGTTGTAGTGGTCAAGCTTTTTTATAACATTTGTGGCAAAAAAATCAAGTCATTTATCGTTAGGATGAATGCGGTTTCTGCCACCCTTGACAGCCGCCCAAAGGGATGTCGTCAGATACCTACTGACGGCGATGGACTTAGGAACAGACTTTCTTGCACATCCGCCGACGACCTTGGGAGTGTAACCTCCCTTTGGGCGGCTGTCAAGGGCATGCCCCTGCAGGGTGGCTGCTTTCATCCCCTCCGCCTCTGAATCCTGGAACGGCATCATGCAGCGCACCGTGCTTTGAATGGCGTCCTGTACCTATTGTAGGAATGGGGGCGCATATGGTTGTAGGTAGCATAAGCGAATTCCTCCACGGCTTGGTACAGCTCCTTCTCCGTGTGAAATTCATAGAGGTTGGTACATTCGTTCTTCAGGGTGTTAAAGTACCTCTCCATTGGCGCATTGTCGTATGGATACCCGACTTTGTTCATGCTCTGTGACACATGGGCGGATTCGCAGAACTCTATGAAGGCCTTTGACGTATATTGGCTCCTTTGGCCGCTGTCAAGGCTCAGGCAATCCTTTACCAGATGTTGGGCATCCAATGCTTTCTGCAGGGTGCGGACAGCCAGGTCGCTGGTAATGTGCTGGTCTGTTATGCTGGCCGCCACGCTCCGGTCATATAGGTCTATAATCGAGCAGTTATACCGGACATCTCCATTCTTCAGGAACAGATACGTAAAATCCGTACACCATTTCTGATTCGGCTTATCCGCGCGGAAGTCCTGTTTGAGCTTATTCTCGAACAATTTATGGGGCTTCCCGGGCTTTGTCCCTTGCTTTTTAGGACGAACGATGGAATGCAGGCCCAGTTCCACGTTCATATATTTATGGATGGTCGTCTGGCTGTAGCGGTATCCCTGCGTTCCAGATAAGCCGTCATGCTACGGCAGCCGTTCACTCCGTTGTGGCTGTGGTAGACCTCGGCGATCTGCTTCTGGACTTCCGCTTTTTGGCATAATAATCCGCCTTCTGGTTCTTCTGGTAGTTATAGTAAGCATTCGGGCAGATCCCCAGCCGCCGTAACAGCCATCGGATGCCGAATTTCTTATGATGCCAGTCGATGAATCGGTAATCCTCTAACCGATTTCCTTTGCAAAGAATGCCGCCGCTTTTTTTAAGAATGTGTAGTGGTCAAGCTTTTT
>DEPD01000195.1 GCA_002358575.1 Lachnospiraceae bacterium UBA3401
TTTTATTAGCAGGCTTTCTTCATATTCTTTATTAAAGAGTCTTTGACAGATGTTTTCTTCCAGAAAACTGCAAAGCAGTAGGTTCTCGATAAGGTCTGACAAGCAAATATAGAAATCCAAGTACTAACAGAAAAGCAATCGCAGTGCCCACGCCAAATGCTCCCGTTGTAACCAATGTGCCAATCTGATAAATACATAATGAAACAATATAAGCAAGGCCACACTGATAACCAATCGCAAACCAGAACCACTTTGGATTGTTCATCTCTCTCCGAATGGCACCCATAGCAGCAAAACATGGTGCACACAACAGATTAAATACCAAAAAGCCATATGCTGCTACTGGCGTCATGACTGCTGCGAGATTTCCCCATATCTCAGCGCCATCCTCAGCAACTTCCGCAAAGCCGAACAGCATTCCAAATGTAGCGACAACATTCTCTTTTGCGATCAGACCAGTCACCGCCGCAACTGCCATCTTCCAGCCCTCGCCGCCCTGTGTCCATCCAAGCGGTGCAAAAATCCATGCAATCCCATTCCCAATCTGTGCAAGGATACTTTCATTCAACGTTTCGACCATGCCAAAGCCTTTCTCTGACCAGCCAAAACTCATAAAAAACCACAGTACAATCGTAGATAACAAAATAATCGTTCCCGCTTTCCTTATAAAGGACCAACCGCGTTCCCACATACTTCTAAGTACATTTCCCACAGTTGGCATATGGTAAGAAGGAAGTTCCATAACAAACGGCGCCGGGTCTCCCGCAAACATTCTTATCTTTTTCAAAATAATTCCCGAACATATAATCGCTGCAATTCCCACAAAATAGGCACTCCATGAAACCCAGCCTGCATTGTCAAAAAATGCTCCTGCAATCAATGCAATAATTGGAAGTTTTGCTCCACATGGAACAAAAGTTGTAGTCATAATTGTCATCTTGCGGTCTCTGTCGCTCTCAATTGTCCTTGATGCCATAACACCAGGAACCCCGCACCCAGAACCAATCAACATTGGGATAAAGGACTTTCCAGAAAGACCGAATTTGCGAAAAATTCTATCCATAATAAATGCCACGCGCGCCATATATCCACATGCTTCCAAAAATGCAAGAAATAAAAACAACACCAGCATCTGCGGCACAAATCCAAGGACAGCACCCACACCCGCAACAATTCCATCCAGTATTAGCGCCTGCATCCAATCTGCACAGCCAATCGCCACAAGCCCGCTCTCAATCGCTGGAGGGATAATCTCACCAAACAAAACATCGTTAGTCCAATCTGTCACAAATGTGCCGACTGTTGTGACAGATATATAGTACACAAGAAACATCACCGCCGCAAAAATTGGAAGCGCAAGCCATCGGTTCGTCACAATCCTATCAATTTTATCTGATATCGTCAAGCTATCCCGTCTCTTTTTTGTGATGCATTCTGCAATAATACCCGAAATATAGACATACCGCTCATTTGTAATAATACTCTCTGTATCATCATCAAAAGCTTGCTCTAATGCCTGAATTTCACTGGTTACATCTATCTTACTGTCTATAAACGCAGCAATTTTTTCATCTTTCTCAAGAAGTTTAATAGCAAAAAATCGTTTTTGTTCCTGCGGTATATGCGTGTTGAGCTTTTCCTCCACAGTACCAATTATTTCTTCTACGCGCGGATCAAATGAATGTTTTGGTGTGGTTGCCTGTTCTTTTGCCGCTGCAACTGCCTTCTCAATTGCCTCATTAACCCCATTTCCCTTTAAAGCAGAGATTTCCACAACTGGACAGCCCAGCGCATTTGACAGTTTATTTCCATATACCATATCTCCGTTTTTTTCCAGAAGATCTGCCATATTCACTGCCATAACGACTGGAATACCAAGCTCTGTCAACTGTGTTGAAAGATATAGATTTCGTTCAATATTCGTGCCGTCTACAATGTTTAAAATTGCATCTGGCCGTTCCTGAATCAGATAATTTCTAGCGACAACCTCCTCTAATGTATAAGGCGAGAGCGAATAAATTCCAGGCAGATCCGTAATAATGACCTCGCGGTCTCTTTTCCATCTTCCCTCTTTTTTTTCCACTGTCACACCTGGCCAATTGCCAACAAACTGATTGGAACCTGTCAATGCGTTGAACAGCGTTGTCTTTCCACAGTTTGGATTCCCTGCTAGTGCAATTTTAACTGACATATGTTACCCCTTTCCTCTATCAATAACTTTTTGCAATAGCCTTTCAAAATATATTTTAACAAGTGTTTTCTATTGCTACTTATTATTTTATGCTGCTGATTAATATTAGTTTTTTCTAACTATTATGTAAAAAAAATTATTCCACAACAATCATTTCCGCATCCGCTTTTCTAAGCGACAGTTCATATCCCCTGACTGTCACCTCAACAGGATCACCCAACGGCGCCACCTTGCGCACAAAAACCTCCACACCTTTCGTAATCCCCATGTCCATAATGCGCCTTCTGACTGGTCCCTCGCCGTTTAGCCGAGATACTTTAACCGTCTGCCCGCATTGGATTTCTTTCAGTGTCTTCATTGAAACACTCCTCCTCTCCATCAATCTTTCCAGAAATACTACACTACTATCTTGTTCGCCATATCCCTTCCGATGGCAACACGCGAGTCCTTTACATTGACAATCATACTTCCATTGCTGTCCGATATCACTGTAATAATTCCTCCTGCCACAAAGCCCAGTTTTTCCAAAAACTGCCGTGTCTCTTCTTTTCCGCCAACTTTCTTGATCTCCAGCGCCTCACCAATATTTGCCATACTAAGTGGCATTGTGCCCATCTCCTTTCATTGATATTGTTCCTCACCTTTATTAGTATAAGCTAACAAATATTAGTTGTCAATACTATTTGAAAAGTTTTTCTTGAGGCGTGCGCATAAAAAAACCAATCGATACTTTTTTTAAAGCATCAACTGGTTTATAGTTTAATTCAAATCTAATTCTTTAATAACTGATGCGAGTGTATCTGCAGACTGTTTCAACTTTTTCTGCTCATCCTCATTCAGCGCAATTGACACCCTCGTTTGCACGCCTTCCTCACCCAATACTGCTGGCATACTGAGCACCATTCCCTCAATGCCATACTCACCATGTATCATACGTGATATTGGCAGAATAGAACGCTCGTTACGCACAATTGCTTCGCAAATTCTTCTCACCGACATTGCAATTCCATAATAAGTCGCTCTCTTCTTGGCAATAATCTCATAGGCACAGTTTTTAACCTCTTCTGCTATGCGCTCCATGGACTCCTCATGCTGGAAATGTCCTCTCAGCTCACAGAAATCATTCAATGGCACACCTGATACATTTGCACTACTCCATGCGGCAATCTCACTGTCCCCATGCTCTCCAATAATAAAGGCATGAACACTTTTGCTATCCACATCCAAATGTTCCCCCAGCTTATATTTAAGTCTAGCTGTATCAAGCACTGTGCCAGATCCAATCACCCTGTCCTCCGGCATATTGCTTAGCTTGCAAGTCACATAAGTAAGGATATCAACAGGATTAGATACAACCAAGACAATCCCCTGATAATTTCTGTTCGCAATCTCTGGTATAATGCTTTTAAAGATATCCACATTCTTGTGTACCAGATCAAGCCTTGTCTCATCTGGCTTCTGGTTTGCACCTGCAGTAATAATTACAATCGCCGCATCCACAATATCGTCATAAGAACCAGCATAGATATCTACATGACCAATAAATGGAATACCGTGTGCGATGTCAAGTGCTTCGCCCTCAGCCCTGTCATGGTCTGCATCAATTAGCACCATCTCAGAAAACAACCCACTTTGCATCAGGCAGAATGCTGTTGCTGAACCAACAAAACCACAGCCCACAATCGCTACCTTTCTATTGTCAATCGTTACTTCTTTCATTCAAAATCCTCCTTGTTCTTAACATTCTAAAAAACTATTACAAATTCATTTTTACCAATTTATGCATTCTAATTCATCTTAGACTCAAGTTTATTATCCTAAGTTTCCACTATAAAACCGTTAGAAGTCATATGTGCCACCTGACTGCCAAGTTCATCACTGACAACAATTTCATAATAACAAGTTTTTCTGCCTTCTCTTATCTTAGAAGCCTCCGCAATCAGTTTATTCCCCTTCGCCCTTCCAAGAAAGCTAATGGAAGCTGTGAGCGATACTCTGGGGTCCTTATTCCAGTTTGAAGCAACTGCAAAGGCAAAATCTGCCAACGTAAAAATTGCGCCACCCATCACTGCTCCGAGCGCATTGCGGTGTGTGTCATTTAACTCCATAGAACATCTGGCAAATCCCTCATCCACTGTCTCAATCACCGCGCCATTCACTGTCGCAAAGCGGTCTTTTGAAAACCGCTCCCGCACTTCATCCAGTGTTTCCTGCATCCCCTTTTTCCTCCTAAATTTTTCTACTTCACCACTAGACCTAATGTACTAGTACTCCAGCGGCTGCCTGATCTCCATCAATTCTTTCAATTTTAATAGGAGTGCAAGATATACTCCATTCTGAACACCTTCTGCCCAGACTGCTCCTTTTATATCTCCACGCAGAACATACTTTGATAAAATATCCCCCAAAACTGTAATCTCCTGCAAAGAACAGGCACTGATAATCCGCAATTCGTCCGCCGCAGTCTTAATCCGATATCTTGAGTATGTATACACATAATTTCTGTTGAGAAAATCTGTCTGTTTTACTTCCTTGACAAAGCGAAGCAGAGTCGCGTCATAAACAGGAACAGCCATGGAACTTTTTTCAATTCCCTGTCCATTGTAAATATCAGTTGCAACTGTCCCACTTTTTTCCTGTAGCCATGATAGATAATGCATCAGACGTGCCACATCATCCTTGTAGCATATTAGAATCTCATCTCTTGAAAGTCTAAGATTGTCCTGCATAAAAGTTCCTCCCTTCTAGTATATCAATAATATTCTAACATAAAACAAAAAAAAGTACAGTCATTCTTGTCAAATTATTGTGGTACAAAAATTTTATAAAAAATTTCTTGCTTGTTTTAACGCTTTCTGGTTAATATAAGGATATCTTTTTTATTGAAATATTATGAAATGTTTACTAGGAGATTTATCATGAAATTCTTACTGCGTTTTCTATTAAAACCCTTGTCCTTTCTCCCTGCGCTGCTAATGATGTACTTAATATTCTCGCTCTCAGCGCAGGATGGCACTACCAGCTCCAATCTGAGCTACAAGGTATCCTACACCGCTGTATCCTTTGTAGATAAGACACTTGATCTGGAACTGACAGACAGACAAATTACGCGCAGTATTCGGAAAATACACTACTATGTACGAAAACTCGCGCACTTTGCAGAATATTTTCTACTTGCGGTATCTGTATCATTTCCGTTGTATGTATATGGCATACGCGGAATCTGGCTGATTATCACCAGTGGAATCTTGTGTGTAGGGTTTGCCTCGTTCGATGAAATCCATCAATATTTTGTGCGCGGGCGCGGCTGTTCCACACGTGATGTAATGATTGACAGTTGTGGCTCTTTCCTTGGAATCCTTTTTGTACGAATATTTGGGTATATTGGTAGAAAAACAATTTTTGAGCCATTGTGCAGGCATTCAAACACGTAAAAAATCAAATGCCTACCATTTATTGGCTAATATATTGCTATATTTTTGCAATATAGTTATAGATTATAGGATTATTTCATTGTATTATATTAGTATGTTTAGCAGAGATGTTAGACTTGCTAATTAGCAATTCCGGAAGAATTCCCCTTTTACACAACAGGAAGCCTGAGTGATCAGGCTTCCTCGTTTTTATGCGCAGACTCATGCAGAGAAAATATGCCGCTAAGGCGACGCACAAACCGCGCGAGCAGGGGAAGATAAATCTTCCCCTGCTCGATTTAAAATTATATTTCTTTAATTTTTGTCAACAATTGCAATCACAACGGAACGAGGATACATAATCAGCGCATCCCCTGTCACCCAATTTGTCAGTTTATGATAGTCAGTGTCTGCGGTATGCTCAAATTCCGTATTCATAATGATGCGCCACTTTCTTCCGAGAGGCAGCTTCGGAAGTTGCACTTCCTCCTTTTCCCAGAACGCATTCACTCCAATATAGATAATATCGTCCTCCCGATTTCCCGCTGTTCGTCCAGCAAACATTATGCCAATCGTGCGCGTATCTGGTCCGCAGTTACTGTTCCATGCCGTTTTATTGTGAATGGAAACCTCTGGAAATCCACAGCCACTCGGTCCAGAACGCCCTCTCAAAATCGGATGATTTTTGCGTAGATTAATCATAAATTTGCAAAACTCAAACATTTCGCTATACTTTTCTTTTCGCGTCCAGTCAAGCCATGACACAATATTATCTTGACAGTAAGCATTATTGTTGCCAAACTGTGTGTTACAGAACTCATCTCCCGCAAGAAACATTGCAGCGCCTCTGCTGCACATTAAAATTGCAAATGCATTTTTTCTGAGACGGTTTCTCAACGTCAGAACTTCTGGGTCATCTGTGTCACCCTCCACGCCACAGTTCCAACTATTATTATCGTTCGCTCCATCTGTGTTATTCCATCCGTTTTTCTCATTGTGTTTTTGATTGTAAGCATACATATCATATAGAGTAAAACCATCATGGCAGTTTAAGAAATTGACCGTTGCATTCTCCCCGCGATTTTCCTTTCCATACAAGTCAAAAGACCCTGTAATACGGTTAATTGCCGCCTGTGCCATACCATAATCGCCTTTTAGGAAACAGCGCATATCATCCCGATATCTTCCATTCCACTCTGCCCAGCGATTCCACGACGGAAAACTTCCCACCTGGTAAAGTCCACCTGCATCCCATGCTTCGGCAATCAGTTTTACACTGCCAAGTACAGGGTCAAACGCAAGACTCTGCAATAATGGCGGCTTACTCATCGGCGAACCGTCCTCGTTGCGTCCCATAATCGAAGCAAGATCAAAACGGAATCCATCAACGCGGTAAGAAACTACCCAGTAGCGCAGACATTCCAAAATAAACTGCTGTACAATGGGGTGATTACAATTCATTACATTGCCACACCCACTAAAATTGTAATACTTTCCATCTGGAGTTAGCATATAGTAAATATTGTTGTCAATGCCCTTAAATGAGAAACACGGTCCCATCTCATTTCCCTCTGCAGTATGGTTAAATACAACGTCGAGAATAACCTCTATCCCGTTTGCATTTAGTTCATGAATCAGACTTCTAAACTCATTTCCCGCTTTTCCAGCACGTGTATCCGACGCGTAGGCAACATTGGGCGAAAAGAAACATACAGGGCTGTATCCCCAATAATTAATTAGCTTCTCTCCATCAACAATCCGCACATCCTCTGTCTCATCAAACTCAAAGACTGGCATAAGCTCCACTGCATTAATACCAAGTTCCAACAGATAAGGAATCTTTTCCCGAATACCCTCGTAGGTTCCCCTATGTTCAACTCCTGAAGATTTATCCTGCGTAAACCCTCTCACGTGCATCTCATAGATAATCAAATCTTTTGGCTCCAAACTGGTATTCTTGAAATTTCCCCAATCGTACCCACCATCCACAACCCGCGCCTTATAGATCCGTTCTGAAACAGGCTTTTCTTTGCCCCAAATTTCTTGACCTGCAACCGATCTAGCATAAGGGTCGAGAATGTATTTTGTCTTATCAAACAACAATCCTTTGCTGACATTGTACTCCCCATCAAACTGGTATGCATACTCAAACTCTCTGGGTTTCAATCCATAAACTACCATAGAATACGTATCACCCATGCGGCAAGAATCTGGAAACGGTATCACCGCATAAGGTTCATGCTCCCCCACATGGAACAGGCAGAGACTACAGGATTTTGCTCCATTAGAATGAATTGTAAAATTTACTCCCTCGTCAACCCTAATCGCTCCGTTCTCCAAAAACTTTCCAGGTCGAACTGAAAATCCAGCAACTTCATCTGTAGGCGGATAATATTTTCTTTCTAGTCCCGAACCGATATACCTCATACTCAATAATCCTCCATATTAAAGTTTTAACCATTTGATTAGAAAACAACTGTTCCCAAATGATCCGACATCTGCCAGTGTAAGGACCTTCTGGAAAAGGTGTATATGTTTTTAATTCTACATGATTTTCTACATTGGCGCAACGCCCCAAAAAAATTTATCCTTTTCTGTAGAAAAGTATCATATAAAGTCGTCCTTTTTGTGAATTATTATCATATTTATCTTTATTCTATTATTATTATCGTTTCTTATCTATACATTTTTTATGAATTATAATATGATAATCATGCAATATATACAATCCTACTTCTCAATTTTAGTCAAAAAATATGTAATTATTCAGTATTTACGATCTCTAATCCATCTTATTTGCAAATATTAGTAAAAATTTTTGGATTTCCTCATAAAATGGTGGGAAAATTGCAAATACCTGCCGTAATAGCACAATACTCTCATTGCCTGCAACTTCATTAAGCAACACAATGGCCATGCGCACTCCCTCGCTTATTGACATATTCTTCCTTGAGCGTCCAAGATGCCATACAAAGCTCTTGGACAGATGCACTTTCAATGTCCAATGCAAGCGCATACGCTATCAATTGCACACCTGACGCACCCTTTGTGATACTGCGCTGGCATTTCCTCATAAATTTGATAATACTGTACCACCTTGCAGGCGGGTTTTTTCAGATATCCGCTGAGCACTTCCTGATACCCTGCAATTGCTGCCTGTTCTGCCCATGTGAAAGAAAATAATTTTTGAAGTGTCTCTGCCCGCCAAAGCAATCGCTCATCAGCTTTGGTGTATAATTCATAAAAGATTATCATTGCACTATTTTTTCCATATTGATTGCATCTCCTTTTTTCAAAAAAACAGCCCCATCAAACTAGATGGGGCTGTCTTCCTATGTCTTATTTTTGTTCTTATGGTAGAGCAAATTTTTCACAGTATCCGGTGTGTGACTTCTCAAAAACTGACTATCCCAAAAGGCTAAGAACTCCCTGATTACCCTGATTTGCCTGTGCAAGCATTGACTGACCTGCCTGTGACAGAATGTTCGCGTTCGAGTATCTTACCATCTCTGTCGCCATATCAGTATCGCGAATCTGGCTCTCTGCTGCTGTTGTGTTCTCAACAACATTGTCGAGGTTGTTGATGGTGTGCTCTAATCTGTTCTGAACTGCACCGAGCAGAGAACGCTGTGCAGATACTTTTGCTATTGCGTCTGCGATAGAGTCAATTGCATAGGTTGCAGCCATACCGCCATCATCAATTTTCTCTCCATTGTCATCCTTGCCAATTACATCCAGCTTCTGAATGCCAAGTCCCTTTGTGTCCATTGTGTCAATTGTAACACCAATCTTGTTAGTCATATCTGCATCAGCACCCACATGGAGATTGAAAGAAAGTGCATCTTTGATAACTGTAGAACCTTTTGTGATAACAAAGCTGCCATTTCCATTATCCTTAACAGATGCTGCTTTATCCACATCTGTTCCAATGCTGCTTGCCTTCTGAAGTTCCTCTGCAATCTTTACATAAGCTTCCTTTGCAGTAATTACATTGTCAGTTGCCTCGCCTTGTGTTGGACTACCTATTACAGATACTACATCCGCTGTGGCTGTTCCATCACCTGCTGTAATGCCAAGTTTTTTCAGGAAGTTCTGTGCTGCCTTGTTCACCACAGCAGCAGGAGTACCACCTGTCATAAGTGTGAAGCTTACTTCATCCATATCGCCGTCTTCAATATTGATAAGCTTTAATGCATCCTCAGTCGTATACTGACCATTCTTCGCATCTGTAACATCAGCGATTGTAATGGTGGTCGCAGCTGCTGCCTGATTGCTACCAACGACATCTTGGATTGTGATCTGATCGCCTGCCTTTAACATACCAACAGCCGTTGCCAAATCATCTGCACTAATTGTTTTCACCTGTGTGGTAAAAGTTGTTTTCTCACCACCAAGCGTAACAGACTTAATGTCGGTATCAGTCTTTTTCAAACCTCCATCGCTTGTATCAGCTTTCAATAATTTATCAACAGTATCTGTATTTGTACTATTCCATACTGTTGCAGAGATCTCATCATCATCCAGTTCTTTTACAACTTCCCAGTTTACAGCCTTTGCTCCATTATTTGTCATAGTCACTTTATGCCCTGCGTCAAGTGCTTGCTGTATTACAACTTCTATACCAGCTGCTGTATCAATCTGCACGCCGTCTGCTCCTGTTCCCGCTGCTGTTCCAACTTTATAAGTTGTCTTATGACCACTTTCATCTTCAATCTCAAAGGCAGAATTTATAGCAAAGTTATTTGCGTTCTCCACCTTCTCCACCATTGTAACTGTCTTATAATCCTCAATTGGCGAACCACTTGCCGGAGCATATGTAATTGTGTCGCCTGCCTTTAATGTTTCAGCTCCTTTATCTGTTGACGCATACTTCTCATATCCTTCTGTTGAACTGGTATCTGCATTATTGCCAATTGTGTACTTTGTGCCTGCAATGCTAATCTCGTCTCCGTTCTCAAGTGCCTTTTCTAGCTCAAATGTTGCTGTCTTGCCGCCCTTGTCAACAAGTTTTCCCTCGATACCTGCATCATGCGCATTAACCTTCTTCTCAGAAGATGTACCTAATGTATTTCCTTTTAACAGATAGGTTTCATTAAACTTTGTTGTCTCAGATACACGGTCTACTTCTGTCAGCAACTGGTCAATTTCATCCTGAATTGTCTGGCGGTCTGAAATGGAGTTTGTGCCGTTTGAAGCCTTTACTGCCAGCTCATTCATTCTCTGTAACATATCGTGAACTTCTGTAAGCGCACCTTCTGCTGTCTGCACAGAACTAATACCGTCCTCTGCGTTTAAGGAAGCCTGTGTCAAACCTCTTATCTGCTTTCTCATCTTCTCTGAGATAGAGAGTCCTGCCGCATCATCTGCTGCGCGGTTTACTTTGTAACCGGAAGATAATTTCTCTGACGATTTTGATAACTGTCCTGCTGTAATGCCTAACATTCTGTTTGAGTTCATTGCTCTAAGATTGTGTTGTACTACCATAATCATACCTCCATGTAAAGAGCGGGAACACATTTGTGTATCACGCTTGTACTGGGCAATCCGTTGCCCGCCTTTTTGTTTCTGTTACTCCGGCAAATATAAGCTGTGTAACAGTTTTTGAAAGCCGAAGTAATACTCCCATATTCAGTTGTATTTATAATATCCGCTGGCGTCCTCCCTCTTGGCGCCTTTCTAGGTTTGAACACCTGCGGTTATTACCTAGTCAAAACAATCATTCTCTGCACAGGTCGCCTGTTCTGCTTCCCGCTTCTCGATTGCTTTTCCACGTGCCAAATTGATTTCCTTAGGAGCGTCAATCATTAAGCGCAGTGTAGTGCCATTGCCCCCTAGAAAAGTAATTCTGACATCTTTTCCTACCATCAAATACTCATTCTTCGTTACGGAAAGCCTAAGCATCCATCAAACCTCCTTGTCTGTTTGGAGGATTTACCATTACTGTCCACTCCGTTCCAGTAGCAGGTAAAATCCATGTAAATTATTTGGTGTCTTTGCAGCTCATGCAACATTCTGTATAGATTGTTGCATGGTCAGTGTGTTGGTTGTATAGTATTGCAATACTTCTGATGCGCCGAGAAATCAACAGGAATTATTATCTAAGAAAGGGATTATAACTATGAGTACGACGGAACCAATCAGAAACAAAGAGCAGCTACAGAATTTCAAAGATTATTACAAAGATATCAAGCCCAACTTGCGCAATTGCGCTATTATTATCATGGGTCTAAACACAGCTCTGCGCATCAGCGATCTTTTGGATTTGACATATCAGGAAGTCTTTCAGAACAACACAGTTCGAGAACATATCACCATTCGGGAACGCAAAACAGGAAAGGAAAACCGAATTTTCTTGAACAATGAAGTGCGCCAAACGCTAAAAATTTACCACGAAGAGTTGATTCAGACAAAAATGTATCAAGATGGAAACCCTTATCTATTTCCAAGCCCCATCAAGCCTTGTGCTCCAATCTCGCGCTATCAGGCTTACCGCATTATTACATCTGCGGCGAAAGCTGTTGGCATCGAGGGACACATTAGCTGTCATTCCCTACGCAAATCGTTTGGCTATCATGCATGGAAACAAGGATGCGATCCGGTTGTAATTATGGTGATATTTAACCACTCGTCACTCTTTATCACCAAGCGCTATCTATGCATTGAGCAAGATGACAAGGACAATGTATATCGCAGCGTCTATCAAAATATTGGTGTCTGACACAGCAAGGTCAAACAACAGTTTACAAATAAAGTAAGGTTCTGTTGCTATTTTTATACTATAATTATATAATATTAAAATTTTGTCTGTCATGTCCACATTACTGATGGCCAGGACTTTTTTGTGACCTCTGCTATATATAAGTTTATGTAGGGGAAATAAACCTTTTCCCTATTCAATTTCAATCTACTATGCAGCTCCTTAGCTATTATCCACTTATTATATCTTGAAATGATAAATGACAAAAGGATTTTCAGCCTATCATTGTTGGCGCAAACGACCATATATGGTTTCTTTTGCTTTGTGACATACGTTTGGCACAGAGCAAACACATATATCATTTGCATTTACTCTATCTACAGAACTTGTTTACAGAAAATTTCCAGAAAATAAAAAAGAAATTGAAAAAAGACTAAAGTTTTAAAAACTGCCGCCGATATATAAGATGTAAGCAAGAGATGCAACAATTTATACAGATTGTCGCATCTCTCTTTATTATAACCTATCTTTTTATTGAATCACTATTGTTTTGACACAGATTTTATCTTCCTCTGGGTGCCCATGTGCAATCAAGTAGAGAAATCCCATCTTTTTTGCTCGCCGCGCGACCCGTGCGCCGCCTTAGCGGCTTATTTCCTCTGCACGGGTCTGGGCATAAAAATTAGCGCGTTCTCACTTGCATAGAACACGCTAATCATATAGAAATTATTCTAAATACGCTTCTGTGATATCAGAAAATCTCAACTTTTTACTTCAAATCCTGCATACGAACGCCATCCATATCATCAAAATCCTGATTTTCTCCTACCATACCCCAGATAAATGTATAGGCACGACTTCCACTTCCAGAATGAATTGACCAGCTTGGAGATATCACAGCCTGTTCATTTCTCATAACAATGTGTCTTGTCTCCTGCGGCTCACCCATATAGTGCATCACAAATGCCTCCTCGGGCATATCAAAATACAGATAGACTTCCATACGCCTGTCATGTGTATGGCAAGGCATTGTATTCCACACACTGCCAGGCTTTAGTGCAGTCATACCCATTACGAGCTGGCAGCTCTCCACCTGCCCTGGCAAAATGTATTTGTTGATAACTCTGTGATTTGCATCCTCAAGACACCCAAGTTCGACTTTGTTTTCGTCTTTTATAATCACGACATCCTCTGACGCAACACCTTGCGGCTTAATTAACTTTGTCGGATATATTTTATGTGCTGGCGCGCTGTTTAAATAAAATTTCGCTGGATTTTGTGTATCAGCAGATTCAAATATTATCTCCTTAGCACCCATGCCAATATACATGCCTTCCTTATGTCCTACTTCGTATTTCTTCCCATCAATTGTAATAATCCCTGCCAGCCCAATATTAATCACGCCAAGTTCGCGCCTCTGGCAAAAATACTCCGCGCGAAGTTCATCTCCCGCTGTTAGCGCAATCGGTTGCACAGGCACTGCGGAACCTGTGATAATGCGGTCGATATGACTGTAGACCAATTTGAGTTCCCCTGGACGGAACAAGTCATCAATCAAAAACTCTTCCCGTAGTCTCTCTGTTGTGTAATGTTTTACATCCTTTGGTGAAGCTGCTGTTCTTAATTCCATAATGATACCTTCCTTTTCCTCCAATCGAACTAATTTTGCCTGCTGACATCTTTTCAGAAATAAGTTTCTTAGGACACCTATGCACACAAAATAGCCCGTTTCTAATGTAAGCACTTACATTGTAACGTAGCACTCTTAAATAGTCAAGTTACAATTCACACCCACGCCAGATTTCATATTCATTTATGATGATTTGGTGTGAATTGCAATAATTGATGCACACAAAATGCCACAAAGCAGGCATTTTGGCGCTGGTTCCGACACCATGCA
>DEPD01000143.1 GCA_002358575.1 Lachnospiraceae bacterium UBA3401
ATCACTTATTTTCCTACAATTCCTCAGATGATCAAAAGGTGGGTGAAAGAAAACAAGATAATCACTTGTAGCCCCATGCATGGTCTTGACACTGATGGGGAGGGTATTCCACTCAAACAAATCTTTTTCCTGCTTGTCAAAAATATGATAGTATAAAGTTCGATAGAAAGTTTTGATATATGTTGCATTTTATTCTCCAAATCATTCACATTTTTCTATAATCTTCAACGTCACCTCCAACTGTTTTAACACATTGACATCCACCACAATCATTGCAGCTTGATCATATAAAGGTTCCCGCGCTGCAATCATTTCCTCAATTCGTTTCATAGGATTTTCGCACTGTAAAAGTGGCCTAGTCATGTCCCCTTTGATTCTATCATAGATTGTTTTGGGACTCGCTTTTAGATATACGACTTTGCCAAGGCTTGTCAAAAGCTGCCTATTCTCCGCACGCAGGGGCATTCCACCGCCTGTTGAGATAACCATATGTTCTTTTTTCTCTGCAATTAGCTGCCGCAGCAATACTGTCTCCATATCTCTAAACATTTGCTCACCATCTGTGGCAAAAATTTCATTAATACTTCTGCGCTGCTGTTCCACAATCATCTCGTCCGTATCTACAAATATATATTTTTTTTTCTTTGCGAGATTTTTTCCAATTGTTGTTTTACCACTTCCCATATAACCTATTAAAATAATATTTTCCATAAAAATCCCCATTTCTGTAACACTTCAGATAATCCGTTAAATTAAATGGGTAGTTCACCTGTCACCCATTTCTACCATAAGGAATTGTAGAAAAATTTACCGTGTGAAAATTTTTTCAGATTATCTCCACACGGCAATGATTCACAAATCTATATTTCTATCTTTATACTTTCTACTCGGAAAAGTTAAGTAAACCTCTAATTTTACGTTAGCTTATTTTTCAATATTTGATAGACTTTATCAACATTTTCCCTTGGCACCTTGCAGCTTGTCCATATTTCAAAAGCCTCTATTCCCTGATACAAAAGCATTTTTAATCCATTGTACGCCACACCGCCATTTGCTGTTACCAACTGCATGAATTTCGTTTCCCATGGTGTGTAAATCAGATCATACCCAAATTTTACATAGTGATAGAAATCTTCGTCCTCAATAACCACATTGTCCACATTGGGCGCAAGTCCTACGCTGGTGCATTGTATCACAATATATCTATTTTCTGCTCCTGTCAAAAGTTTCTTATAATCAGCAAGCGCCATTGCTGTCACACAGTCTTTTCCATATCGCCGAAGACTATTGTTAACTTTCGCAGCCACATCATCCGCCTTTATAGCATTGCGATTAAGCAGATAGACTTTTTGTGCATCGCTGTTCGCACACATAAATGCAACTGCACGCCCCACACCGCCTGCACCGAGCACAATAACCTGTTCGTTTTTGAGTGTGATTCCCTCCTCCTGCATGGCACGCCAAAGTCCACTCGCATCAGTATTATAGCCAATAAATCCTTCTCTGCCCTCACGGTTGTCGCGCACAAGCGTATTTACGGAACCTGACGCTTCCGCTCGCATATCAACTTCTGTCAAAAAAGGAATCACTGCATTCTTGTACGGCACTGTAACATTCATACCACAAATATTTAATCCATAAGCCCCTTTTATCGCTGCCTCAAGCTGACCTTCCGCCACATGAAACGGCACATACACCATATTAATGCCCAATGCCTGAGCAAATGTACAATGAACAAGCGGCGACATTGTATGTTCCACTGGATTTCCTATAATACCATACAGTTTTGTTTTTCCGTTAATCTCCATCTGTGCTCTCCTCTTCAATCCGGGATATTTTTATCATTTTCCTGTCCGGCATACTTCTATTATTTCTTGCGAACATATCTCTGATACGCAATCAACACAATCTTTTCCAGATATCGCTTTAGAACAATCTGTATCTCTTCCTTAGGGTGAATTGGTTTTACCAAAATAGAGTAAATCCCTGCTCTGTTCGCTCCCCATACATCTGTAAAAATTTGGTCGCCAACAAACAGCGTATTTTTTTCCTCTGTCCCCATATTTTTCATTGCTTTTCTATAATTTTCAGGGTTTGGCTTTCTTGCTTTATAGATATAAGGAGCATTCACCACATCACAGAACATCTTCACACGCGGCTCTTTGTTGTTGGAAAGCATTGTAACTTGATATCCAATCTTTTTTAAACGCAAAAACAGCGCAATCGCGCGCTCATCTGCCGGAAGCCCATGTGGCACCAGCGTATTATCAATATCAAAGATTATAGCTCTATAGCCCTGTTCATATTTTTTTTCAAAATCTATTAGATACGTAGAATCTAAGTATTCTTTTGGATAAAAACATTGCAGCATTAAAGTAATTCCTCCATCACAGATTTGCCGCCTCAAGCAGCAGCCGAGTATAATCGGAAACCGGTTTTGCATAGACCTCTTCGACCTTTCCCTGCTCAAGAATCTCCCCATTTCTCATAATAATCACTCTGTCACACATCTGATACACAACACGCAGATCATGTGAGATAAAAAGAATAGAAATTCCAAGTTCTCTATGAAGCTTTAATAAAAGTTTGATAATCTGCGCCTGTATTGTCACATCAAGCGCAGATACTGGCTCGTCCGCAATCAGAAAATTTGTGTCGCACAAAAGCGCTGCCGCTATTGCTACGCGCTGGCGCTGTCCGCCAGAAAGTTCTGTTGGATAATGCTCTTTTAACTTCTCATCTAATCCCACGCGCGCAAGCATTTGATCAACCTTTTTGACACGCTCTGCCTTGGAGCATTTTTCGGCTTTCATGCGAAGCGGCTCCTCCAATATCCATCCAATCTTTTTAGAAGGGTTGAGCGAACTGTATGGGTCTTGAAAAACCATTTGCGGATTGGGACAATCAAGCGCAATCGCGCCGTCATACTGTTTCTGCATTCCTAAAATTGCCTTGGCGAGTGAGGTCTTTCCACAGCCGCTCTCACCGACAAGCCCAAGCACCTCTCCTTTTTTCATATCAAAGCTCACATTTTTCAGGACATGCTGTAAGCTACTCTCTGACTTTCCGCGAAAACGACTTAGCAAGGTTTCCTTATTTTTGTAATATACATTTAAGTTTCTTACATTTAGTATATTTTCCATACCGACCTCCCTATTTGACATGAGAAAGACACGTACTTTCATGCAATATTTGTTGTTTTTACTTTTCTAAACACGATTATTGCGCTGACAACATCAAGACAAAAAACAAATTGCAGAATACTATGAATGACCATTTCTGTCCTTGTTAAAATTCCATCTGCATAACAGCGTCTTACAACAAACACGCCAATCAAACCACTCAAAATAATGGACACGCCATCTAAAATCAATAAAACAAACGAAATACCAACTGTAAATATTGTGATCAGACACACAAAACCTATAGCAAAAATAAATAGATAAGCGGGAATTTGAATAATCTTTATTATCATATTGATTCGAGTTGCTTCGACCGCATCTAATTTGCTTGCAAAATTATTTACACATAAGATAATTACGTTTGCAAATGCTATAAGCCCAAAAATACAAAGAGATAAAAGTCCGATATAAAAATTATTCTGGAAAACATATTTCATCAAATATTGATTAAAAAGGCTACCTATCAAAAATACAATATAATATGGGAAAAGAATAATAAAAATAAATGGTACCATCTTTTTCATAAAAGTGACCTCATCAAACGCTCTTATCCAATCTTTCTCTTTTCAAGCTTTGGTATCGCGTTAATCAATTCTCGCGTGTAATCCTCTTTTGGATGATAGAATATTTCGTCTATCGTTCCCGTCTCCACCATATTTCCATTATGCATTACAATAATTCTGTGGCACAGACGTTTTACCAGGCTTAAATCATGGGATATAAACAAAACAGCCATCTGCTTTTCTTTGTTCAAGCGCTGTAAAAGCTTTACAATCTGTAACTGTATTGTCACATCAAGCGCTGTCGTGGGCTCATCTGCAATCAAAAGCTTCGGTTCACAAATCATTGCGGAGGAAATCATGACGCGCTGCCGCATGCCACCGGAAAGCTCATGTGGATATTTTCTACAGACAAGCTGCGGATTTTCAAGCTCCACACTCTCTAGTGCTTCAAGCACGCGTCGATAACGCTCCTCTTTTCCCATTTCTGGTCTATGGATACGCAAGCTTTCCTCCACCTGCCAACCAATGCGCTTTACCGGATTTAGAGAAGTCATAGGTTCCTGAAAAACAATGCCAATCTCATTTCCCTGTATCTGTCGAAGCGTCTCCCGACTTTCATGGAGAAGTTCTTTTCCTCCAAACAGAATTTTCCCCTCCATTTTCATATCGTGGCGCCGCAGCAATCCCGCAATTGCCATTGCAGTCATAGATTTACCCGATCCAGACTCCCCGACAATTCCAAGAATTTCTCCCTGTTGCAGTTCCATAGTGAGATGATTCACAACGCGCTCTGGTACATCATGGTCATGAAATTCTATATTCAAATCTTCCACTTTTAATAATATCTGTTCCATCTATCTTTTTCCACTTTCTACAATATAAAAATAAACGACTACGAAAATATTAAATCCTATTGGAACAGTAACTATTTTACCACAACGCCTATGAAAAATCTATCTTTATTCTGCATTTTTATAATCAAGTCTCACGCTTCCCATACTGGTGCTGGCTTCAAGCTTCCCTGCATTCCCTGACTGACGATACTTTGTTCCTTCGCTCTGACCGTTCACTCTCACTTCGCCCATATCCGCTTTTAACTCAATTTGACAATTATCAAGACTCTGATTTGCATCAATAAATATATCTCCCATAGAATTATCTACATTTAAATCTTGAAAAATACAACGCTCCATTTTAATCGTTCCCATATCATTATCAATATCTGCCTCGCCAAGCTGTGTGCCTTTTATTATAATCTCACCCATATTGGTGTCGATATCTGCCTCACCAAAGCTGCACTTTTCAAATGTACAATTCCCCATATTGGTCAGTGCTTCACAATTTATTGATGTGATACCCTCCACGTTGACATTGCCCATTGCAAGTTTAATCTCCATAGAATCCATCGCAACATTCTTTGGCACAGTCAATGTGATATTGCAGTTCTCACTCCTAGCTCCTCCCCAAAAAGCTTTTCTGGGATTTCTTTCCTTAATATAAAGAACTCCGTCTTTCACTTCATATTCAAATTTCAACCTATCTGTATACCTGCCATTGAGATAAAAATGGTCTTCTACTTCGACCGACAAATCCATCATATCTGCATCTACATCAATGGCACAAAACGCTTCCAAATCCGTACTTACACTTGTCATTCGGTCCTCCCCAAAGTGAAAGCCACCTTTAAATCCCCAAATGCCTATATGATAAAATGTACCGCCAATCACACAACAAGCTGTGATAATCGTAAGTATTGCCATCCATATATTTTTTCTCATGCTCACAATTTCCCTCCTAAAAATCACTTCTTGCTAGTAAACAGCTTGAATAAACTTTTGAACCAGCGCAGCAATCACCCATATAATCCATGTGATATGCCAATCAAAGCTCAAAAAGCTCCAGCAAAGATAAATGCAAGTCACTGTTGGCCAGTAAAGTGACATCATGTGTGAAATTTTTTCATTTTTATAACTTACCTGTTTCTGAGATGGCACAAAACGACCTCCCATTGTGTTACTCTTATTTAGAGAAAGGATTGTTGTCATCCCTGCATTTACATTTCCTGCTGCCACAAGCAGAAAAACTCCAATTCCAATAAATACAAACATCAGCACTACGCCAAACCCACTACTCCACGAAAATAAACTGCCCACGATCATTATTGGAAGCACACTTAAAATACACAAAATAACGCCGATTGTTATCATCATTGCATATGTTACACGAAAACTTTCCCGACGATTATGTACATACTCTGCCGTCGCAAAATCTACACTGCATCTGCTTTCCTTCAAAAATTTCCATTTTCCCATAACAAAACCTGAAAACAGGAACAGTCCAACCGCCGCCGCTATCATCAAAAACATAAAACATGTGGCAAAAATCCCACCGCGCCAGCTCCAACTAATCTCCAGCATATATCCACAGCAACTGACAATACATAAAAATACGCCAAGCGCAATCGTATATGCAGAACGTGTTTTATCATGTAAATAATCCTTGACTTCTGTAAGTGTGACACTCCGAAATCCGCCCTCTAGTTTTCGGTTTTCTTGTAACACAAAGTTGCCAATACCAAGCTCCTCTGCCAGCTCATCAAGGTTGCCAAACTCAGAAATCACAATGCCAACCGCCTCATTCTCCGTCTTGCCGTCCTTGATTAACTCTGTATATTTATCCTCCATCATCTGCCATAGCTCATTTTTTGCTTTCTGCACCTCAAGTGTAATGGGAAGCCTTGCAAACATTGTTTCAAGATAATTTCTGATTGTCTCCATATTTTCATACCCCTCCATCCTGCTTAATAAATTTTTCCACAACTTCCTTGGTTAATGTCCACTCTGCACATTTCTCGCGATAATACTGCCTGCCCTGCTCTGTGATTTTATAATATGTCCTACGTTTTCCGTTGATTGTAACATTCTCGGAATAGGACTCGACAAAACCATTTTTTTCCAACCTCGTAAAAGCCGAATAAAGTGTCGTCTCCTTAATCACATATTTTTCTTCCGACAGGCTTTTGATTCTTTTTGAAATCTCATACCCATAAGATGGCATATCCCACAACAAGTACAAAATCATTGTGTCATTGTATCCGCGTATAATGTCGCTGCTGATACTACCCATACAAAACCTCCCTTCAACTGTGCGTCTTATCTCCGACAGACAATGCAACGACTGTCATTGCTATATCTATCGTTGCTACGTTTATCGTAGTAATAGCATAGCACGGAAAATGCACCCTGTCAACTATAAAACTTATATTTAAAAGAAGAAAAAATCTTATAAAACTTAAAAATGAGTGCACATGAACTATTGAAAGTCCATATACACTCATTTTCTATCTCAATTCTGCATAATAATCCCAAATGCGATTTAATTCTGTCCTTTCCTGAGATGATATATCGCTTTTATCAATCGCGGACAGGAATGTACTGTATGCCTGATTCCAAATCTCTCCTTTTTTCAACTTGTCTGTGAAAACAGGCTTCTCCGGTTTTGTCTGTATCTGCTGGTCTATTGCATTTTTATTAGAATGATATTTGATTTGCGAAGTAAAATCCCTTAAATCATACATTGTTTCCGTAAATCCTGCCACTAATTTACTGTGATTTTCATAGGCTTTGTCCAGCAATTCAAGCTGCTTCTTTTTGTATTCATCTGCATCAGTGTATTTTTCTTCGATGGCAATTTTCATTTTCTGATAGGCAGACACCATTTTGTCAACATGACGATTAAAGTTGCCGCTTGTTACTTTTTCCCTTGTCTCTGCCATCACTGCCTTTTCATAATCTTCATAAACTTTCAGCTCCATACAGAGTCTATCTGGCTCAACTGTACCCGCGATCTCTATGTTGTCCTGTTTTCTCAGCTCTTCTAACGCCTTGCGGGCATCCTCTGAAATGTTCACGGTATCCCGTCTGCTCTTTTCATTTGCTGCCGATTGCTCCATATTTTTTTGCTGAAATCTCTGTGTGAGTCTGTCCGTATCTATAGTGTACTTTTCGTATTGCATCTGTGGTTGTCTTTCTATTACGTTTGCTGTCATTTACTTCATAACCTTTCTTTCCAACTTTATTTCATGCATCCTCTTTAATCACTGGTCCTTTAAACCTTTACTCCATTTATCGGTTTCTATACCAAATATCTAAACCTCCTGATAAAAATTTGCATATGGTCTAGCTTCTTCCTACTACCTGCCCCTATCTGCCAGCAGAGAAAGTCCCAGTACCATCAAGATAATCATTAACCCTGGAAACAAAGCATACCATGGCGCAGAGAAAAGATACGTCTGCGACTCCGACAGCATACTCCCAAGACTTGCGCTTGGCGGCTGCACACCAATGCCCAGATAACTCATACCCGCCTCGGCAAGCACAGCATTGTTAAAACCAATCATAATAGAAGATAGCAGTACTGGCATAGCATTTGGCAAAATGTGCACAAAGATAATGCGAAATTCTGGCACCCCAGCAAGCCGCGCACTTTTCACATAGTCCATCTCCCGATATTTGATAAATTCTCCTCTGACAATGCGGGCAAAACTCGGTATGAACGCAATGCCAAGCGCACCAATCACATTGTATTTTCCTGTGCCAAAGATACTGACAAACACAAGTGCTAAAAGAATACTTGGAAACGCAAACACCACATCATTGATACGCATTAATACTTCATCCAGCCAACCACCAAAATATCCAGTAAACGCTCCGACAATCACGCCGCAAACCGTTCCTATAGAAACAGTTGCTACCGCAATCACAAACGTGTTGCCCATGCCCTTTAACACCCGTGAAAAGATATCTCGTCCAAAATTGTCACAGCCCATCAAATGTTTTAGTGATGGTGCTGCTAACTTTGCGAAACTGTCCATCTTTGTAATATCATACGGCGTATAGATAAAGCCAATTAAACTCAACACTAGCATCGCACCTGTTATCACAAAACCTATCATGAAATTCGGAGCATATCTCTTTTTCCTTTTCACTTGAACCCTCCATCACTTCCACCACTATGAGTTTGTGTTCCCGCACAAATTTTCCAAACAAATCTTCTATATTAATATTGAGAACTTTTTTCGCCTTATACACTGATACGCGGGTCAACCAGTTGATAGATCACATCAACAATAAAGTTTGTCACAATCACCACAAAAGCAATCAGTACAATAATCGCCTCCACCACAGGATAATCCCGATAAGATATGGAAGTCAAAAGAATGCGCCCTATTCCTGGTATGTTAAACACTTGTTCAATAACAATACTTCCCACAAGCATATCTGCAAGCGTCATTCCCCATAAAGTAATCACAGGAATCATAGCATTGCGCAGTACATGTCTATATAAAACCTTGTTGGTATTATTTCCTTTACTATATGCAGTTCTTACGTAATCTTTTTTTGCTTCCTCAATACAAGAACTTCGCAACAACTTAACTGACATTGCAATCTTGGGAAGTGCTATGGCAAAACATGGAAACATAATATATGTGAGAAATCCCCAAAAATCAGTCTTATAGGACACAAAACCTCCAGGAGTAAACAACCTTAAAATCAATCCGAAAAAATACGTAATTAAAATTCCCATAAAAAAATGGGGAACCGACATTATAATCTGATTGAACGCCATAATAATGCGGTCTATTCTCTTACCGCTGTGTTTTGCTGTGTAAATGCCAATTGGCAGAGAGATTATCACCATAATAAAAAAAGAAATGATTGCCATAATTACTGTTATTGGCAGCTTGGACACAATCATATCCGCAACAGGCATATGATATTTGTACGAAGTCCCGAAATCACCGCTGACAAAATGAAACAGCCATTCCAGATACCGTTCTAAAAACGGTCTGTTTAACCCAAGTTGTTCCCGCAATGCTGCCAAACTTTCCGGTGTGGCATCCGTCCCCAATGCCGCTAACGCCGCATCTCCTGGTATTAGGTCAAAAGCAAGATAGACGAGGAATGAAATACACAAAAGCGTGATAATCATTGCTGCCAGCTTTTTACCAATGTATCTCATATCCTCGTCTCCTTTTATTTGTTCTATATCATTTCAACCATATGTTAAAGTATACAAAATTATTGCACATCCAACTTGGAGAAATCTTGAATATATAATGGATAAAACGTATATCCTGTATATCCTTTTCTCACCGCCACCAGCTCACACATATCCTGTATGTAGACATTTGCAGCAGTCTCTGCAAGAATTGTCTCACACTTCTTATACGCCTCTGTCGCCTTATCATCATCCATCACTGCCTCCGCAGCAAGTGCCTCCTTATAGGCAGCATCATACTCCTGATTACTATAATTTATAAAATTATTGTGTGCGTCTGAACGAAATCTGCTAAGCATTGCTCCTGCGGTAAGAGTCGATGCATCCACACCGACCAATGTCGCCTCAAAATCGCGTCCTTGATAGACATCACTCAGCCAAGTCTCCCATTCAATCAACTCAATATTTGCTGTAACACCAATCTGTTTTAGCTGCTCTGCAACGACCTGTGCTGTATCAACATGCTGCTGATAGTTCGATGGTACTTTCATTGTAAAGCTAAATCCGTTTGGATAACCAGCATCCGCCAACAACTCCTTTGCCTTCTCAATATCTGTTATGTATAGGTCGTTTAACTCCTCAATATAATATTTTCCAAACGCGGGGAACATACTACTCCCAACAGGAGTTCCTTTTCCCTCAGACACAAAGTCCAGAATCTCCTGTTTATTAACTGCATAGCACAATGCCTGACGAACCTGCTCATTGTCAAACGGCGCTACCGCATTATTAAGGTACATTGCCTGTACCAGATTCATCGTTCCCTCAAGCACCTCAAAATCGTCGCCAAGTTCTGCTGCTTGTGCTGTGGAAACCCGCGCAACTAGGTCAACCGCACCTCCCTCAAGATTCATCACAATCGAGTCAGAATCCGCGAGCACTTTCAATGTGATGTCCTTGATATGTGCTGGTTCTCCCCAATAACCATCAAACCGCTCAAGAATCACATTCTCCTGAAGAGAACGCGACACAAATTTGTATGGACCAGTTCCAATTGGATTGGTCTGCAAGTCGGTCGCATCTGCAGGTACAATAGCAGCCTCAACTGTTGACAGAATGGCCATAAAAGGACTGCTTGATTCTTTTAATGTGATAATTACAGTACTCTCGTCGGGTGTCTCCACACTCTCTATATTAGAAAACGCCGATATAACAGGCTCTCCCCCATTAAGACCGGCGCAGGTTTCAATCGAATACTTCACGTCCGCCACAGTAACAGGATTTCCATTGTGAAATTGAATCCCATCTCTCAAAGTAAATGTATACACAAGTCCGTCCTCGGACATTGTATAGTCACTTGCTACTGCAGGAACCAGATTGCCTTCGCTGTCCGGCTTATATAAGCCCTCATAGATATTGTAGAGGATTTCTTGTGTACCAGCACCCTGTGATAAACTTGGCACCAAACTGTCCAAATCCTGCGGAATACCTATAGTAATGTGTGATGCATTTTCCGTTGTCTCATTCGCCTCACCTGTCTCACTCATCTTCTCTGATGAATCATTTGTCTCAGCATTTGTCACGGTATTTGCTTCACTGCTGTTTGTGGCAGACGTGTCTGCAATCTGTGTAGAGTCTCCAGCCGTCTTGTCACCTGCGCATCCACCCAGTGCAACAGTCAGTGTAAGCAACATACTCGCAAAAAGAACCTTTCCGAATTTTTGTCCTCTTCTCGTCATGTCTTTTACTCCTTTATTCTTCTAATATTTAATTGTTCCTAGTATGTATCACTCTAATGGCAGCGAACACCATACTACCACACAAAGTACAGTCACGCTCCCGCGTGTACCATCTTTTATGTTCTGTTCAATTTTATAAAAATATGTATAAAAAAGCAAGTCATTTCTTTAATAATATTGTTCTTTATTATATACATGGTCCAGATGTTCTTGTCAAATCCTGCACCCACTTATACTTTCTAAACCGCGCCATCACCCACGGTATCTTCCCCAACTCATCCAAACAGGTACAAGCATACACCAAAAACGGCGACCAATGCAGAACAAATGCTCCGATAAGCGCCAGCGGAATCGCTATGAACCACATGCACACAATCAAGCTGTACATATCAAACAATGTGTCACCGCCACCGTCTAACACTCCGTTTATTGTGACAGTGTTGACACAGCGCCCAATCATATAGACTGCCATAATCACCATCATTCCTGTTAAATACCCCCTTGCCTCATCCGTTAGGATAACCATTCGCACAACCAGCGGCGCCACTGCAAGTACAAGCGCAGTAGATATCAATCCAATAACATAGGAAATATTCTTAAGCTTGATTCCATACGCCTTTCCTTTGTCAAGATGACCCGCTCCCAACTCATTGCCTACCATAATACCTGCTGCGCTGCCAATACCATTGCACATACAGCAAATTAAATCCCGAACAACCGCAGCCACAGAGTTCGCCGCAGCAGCGTCAGTTCCCATATGGCCCATAATTGCAGTGTAAGATGTAAATCCAATCCCCCAGCACAGCGATCCACCCATCAAAGGCAAACACTGTCTAATAAAATCAAAGCGAAGCTGTTTTGGCAGTATTATAAATCGCTCAAATGCAGGGCGGATATAAGATGTTTTTGCCGATACTACCACACAAAGTACCAGCTCAACAACGCGGGAGATTGTAGTGGCAAGCGCAGCTCCCCTTGCCTGCATTCTAGGCGCACCAAACAATCCGAATATAAAAACTGCATTTAGGCAGATATTTAGAACGACTGCACAACAACTAATAAATGCACCTGGTCTGATATGCTCAGACACCTTCATTGTTGTCAAGTAGCATTGTGAGATGCCTGTGATCAGATACGACCATCCTGCAATACGCAGATAGGCACTGCCGATTGCAATCAACGAAGCATCATGTGTAAAAATATGCATAAGCAGCTCTGGCGTCAATTCACATGCCAGAAAAAACACAATCGACACAATACCACAAAACCAAAGCATCAGATTAAAAATATCTTCTAATGTTCTCTTATCACCTTTTCCCCAATATTGGGCTCCAAGAATACCACCTGCTGCTGTGGCCGCCGAAAGGAACATATTTTGAACAAACTGAATCTGCGTTGCAAGAGAGACGGCTGTCATCTCATCCTGCGCAACCTTTCCCAGCATTAACGCATCACCAGCAGCAACCGCTGCCAACATGAGACTCTGAAGCGCTATCGGAAGCGCAAGTCTTGCCAGATTCCTATAAAATTCTCTTTTGTCTATCAACACTTCCTGATTTTTGTTTCTCATAAAATATACAATCTCCAACGTACCGCCTCAACGGGCACTCAAGCTTGCTTGTCCCTCTGCAAAAGACGAAAAGTTCAACACCCGAAATTGTTAAACCGTTCCCAATTCGTATAAATAAATTGCATAGTAACTGTCAGATGTCTCAAATGGCGCTTCGCGCAGCAAAGTCATTCCTAATTCTTTTGCATTAGAAATTTTAACTGCGGAAAACAAATATTGTGCTCCCAACTTCTTAGCGGCATCTGTGTTTAATGCAAGGTCTATTTCTTTTGAACCAGCACCCTTGTGCACTAAATAATTGTTTATCCCAAGCTCTGCACTCAAGACATAACATCGGCAGCCCCACTCATCATAATACTTCCTCAAGGATTCCTCTTTCTCTAGTTCTCCCTCAATAATCTCCCGAAATGTATACAGATACGCAAGATCATAATTGTTGGAATATCCATCTAAGCAATAAAATCCATTGTATAACGCAATTGCTGGATAGATTCCAAAACTAAGCGTTCGATAAGAAGATTTCTCCCGCCCAATAAAAGAATCAATCTGTGAAAAAATTTCAGGCGCATAAAAATCATTCCACGTAACGCGTGCATAGGACTCTCCCTGTCGCAATCGATGAAGATTCTTACTAAAATCACTATAATAGTACACTGTCGCGGCTGATACAAACACCACTCCTGACAAAAATATGCTTCCAGCAGCAATACAAACTATTTTTTTGTTTTTTACACTGTGTATCGTCCATTTCCATATCAAATACAAATCTAATCCCAAAAGAAAATACCAGACAAACACTGTCAGCCAATATATCCTGTCCGCTTGAAACTCTTTGATAATCCCACCTGCCTGATTTCGCAAATTTGCTATAAAATCAGACTGATAAAAAGCATAAAATAGTGCGCAGAACAAATTAAAACCAAATCCGGCGGCTAACAGGCAAAAAGTTCTACGCAATCGTCCTTGAAGACGTCTATAGCCACAAATTCCAAACACCAAAACTACAATTGTAATGACAACAATTCCCTTCTGATGGGTTGGTGTATGAATCGTTCCCTCATAAAATACTGTTCTGAATGCATTAATCACATTCTGTCCATAACGTACTATCACTTCCTTATGACTAGGTTTCTGGCCTCCAATACCAAATATTTGTAAGAGCAGCTTGTAGTTGGTAGCCAAGTAAGAGCATAACAAGCTCAACCAGCCAATCCATACCCATTTATGACACATTGCCTGTTTCTTCCACGCCAGCCACAACAAATATAATACCCCAAATCCCAGCACACCATATCCAATCAAAACAAGAGAGGACATCAATCCATAGAATATAACTCCGCTCAATGCCAATACCTTGCGTTTTCCTTTATATAAAAGATAAAAATTATAACACAAAAGCGGTAATCCATATTGACAAAGGCCATATACAGAAAGCAATGGCAAGTATGCAAACAAAATACCACAGAACGCGGCAATCATACTGTTGTTTACTGTCGTTTTTATACAGAAATACATGCCGATATATGCTACCACCATACAAAAAATTTGATTGCATACAAAAGCTACTGATGGACGCAATATTTTATACAGCAAGACAATCAATGGTGCAGGCGGGAACAACCCATTTTCTGATATTCCATTCATCATCTCTGGATAAGTATCAATTCCAGTAAAAAGATATTTTGCATGTAAAATATAACTCAATACTTCTCCGTCAAGCTGATCGGGATAAAAAACGATCATATTCTCGCCTAGAATCAGATATGGAAGCATTGCTGTCAGTACAACAAGCAATCCTATAGTAAATATATATCTCTCCTTATTGTAAATAATCTTTATCATTGTTCCTTATTGCCTCGTTTCCATGGGCATTATTTGTCCAAAATCATTATTCCTACTGCCTCTTTTGTACGAGGATTTATTTGTTCAGCACCTTTTTGAGTTCATCCAAGAAAGTGTTGAGGTCTTTAAATTCGCGGTAGACCGATGCAAAACGAACGTATGCTACCGCATCTAAGTCCTTGAGCTTGTTCATGACCAACTCCCCAATAACGCGGCTGCTAACTTCTTTTTCACCGCGATTAAGGATATCCGCCTCCACCTCGTCCACCAACACCTCAATGCTGTCTGTGCTGACTGGACGCTTGTGGCAGGCGCGAAGAACACCTGTTTCAATTTTAGCACGTTCATATGCCTCTCTGTTGTCATCTTTCTTGATAATAATAAGTGGTATCGCTTCCACTTTTTCATATGTTGTAAAACGTTTGTTGCACACATCGCACACGCGTCTCCTGCGTATAGAACTGTTATCCTCAGCAGGTCTGGAATCAATCACTCTTGTATTTTCATAATTGCAGAATGGACACTTCATACTGTTTCCTCCGAATGGTTTTAAAGCCTCTCATAACAATAGTACAAAAGGATTCCGAAAGGCTGTTTCTAGTTTCCTGATTTAGTATAATTTATGTTTCCGCCAATGTCAATCGCACCCTTTATATATCTACCAAAATCAAATCTGGACCAATCTGGCGAATGCAATTATATGGAATGGCAATCACTGAATCATCTGTGAGCATTGACCAAAAGCCCTTGCAACCAGGTACTATAATCTTACAGATACAGCCCTTACACTCGTCAATCTCCAAGTCACATACATGCCCAAGTCTTCTGCAGTCCTTGATACAGATAACCTCTTTTTTTTTGAGCTCTTTGTAGCTTATCATAAAAAATTCCCCCTATGCAGCACTGTACATTTATCTATTATATGCACTTTGCTGTAAAGGGGAACTCTTTTTTAAGATTTCAATTCAATTTCTGTCACATCCACGATTTCTTCTGCATTTTTGGCAAGCAGCAACATATAGCTTCCTGCGTCTGCCCGAAAACTATGGGATACCTCATCATAGTAGGTGAAAGCTTCGCGTTCAAGCATCAGTGAAATTTCCCGTGTTTCCCCGGCTTCCAGATATATTTTCTCAAATGCCTTCAATTCTTTCGCTGCCTTTTTCACTTTGGGATACTTGTCTGCAACATAAATCTGTGCAACTGCTGCCCCGCCCCGTTCACCGATATTAGAAATGTCAAAGCTCACCTTCACTGCTTTACTCTCCACAGTATCCTCTAAAACCTCCGCTCGAATCCCTGTCATCACAAAGTCTGTGTATGACAGACCATACCCAAACGGGAAGGCAACTGGCACATCATAGGTATCATAATAACGATACCCAACAAAAATATCCTCGCCATAATGTACCTGATCACCGCCTGGAAATTCACCAAGAACTACGGCTGGACAGTCCTGTTCGCTCATTGGAAAAGTTTCTGGAAGATGTCCTGACGGATTCGTATCACCGAAAATCACTTCCGCAAGTGCTATGCCCCCTTCCATTCCGGCATACCAGCTATAGATGAGGGACGGCGCATTGTCAAGCCACACACTCATATCTACAGGAGAGCCTGCCACAAGAGCTACAACCGTATCTGGTCTTATTTTCAAAAGTTCTGATATCAGCCTATCCTGCCCATAAGGCAACTTCATATTCGCTCTGTCCTGTCCCTCTGTGTCAAAATCATGCGTCAACCCACCCACAAAAATGACCGCATCGACATCTTTTGCGGCTTCCAATGCCTCTTCTAGGTATTTTTCATTCATTTCCTGCTGATATTGCTTCTTTTCTTCTGACACAGTCAATGTATTGGGCGCTGGGGATTCCACACTGTCCTGATTGAGGCTGTCCGCCTGCCCGTTCTCACTATCGCCTGTATTTGCCCAGATATTGCCAATATCTTCATTATAATAGCCTGGTTTATATACAACTTCTGTATTTCCGCCCAGAACCATATGAATCCCCATAAGCGGTGTTATCTCGTACAATGCCTTAATCTCAGCACTTCCGCCGCCAGGCGCGTGCTGTCTGTTGGCGTTCTCACCAACCACCAACAATTTCTTTATTTTCTTTTTGTCAAGTGGCAGTATATTTTTCTCATTCTTTAACAGAACAATGGATTCCCGCGCGGCCTGACGCAGTGTCGCCTTGTCGTTATAATCATTGTAGCCACCGGCATTGCGTTCTCCCTCCAACATATGAAGCTTGTTCATAACATTCAAAATATGACGCACTTTTCCATCAATCTTTGCAATCGCCGTCTTTTTGTCCACTTCACCGCGCTCAATCATCTGAATCATTGGGTTCGCCATATAGTAATTTTCAAAATCATTTGTGACTGACATTTCCATGTCAAGCCCGTTTAGCAACGCTTCCTTTGTATCATGCACGCCGCCCCAATCGGAAATAGTAATTCCCTCAAATCCCCATTCTTTGCGCAGCACTTCCTCAAACAAATACTTATGATGACAGCAATGTGTCCCATAAAGCTTATTGTAAGCTCCCATAATCCCTTTGACCTTGCCTTTTTTCACCGCCGCCTCAAAGCCTGGCAGATAAATCTCTCGCAATGCACGCTCGCTTACTTCCACATCCACCTCAAGACGTCTTGTCTCCTGATTATTCGCTGCATAATGTTTCACACACGCAGCAACATCATTTTCCTCAACACCCTGAATCAAGGGAACCACAAGTTCGGAAACTAGATATGGGTCCTCCCCCATATACTCAAAGCTTCTCCCGCACAGCGGCGAGCGCATAATGTTGATACCTGGTGCCAGAATCATATCTTTGTCGCGCCCTCTTGCTTCTTTGCCAAGCAACTTTCCTGTACAGTGTGCAAGCGCCCTATTCCATGTTGCCGCAAGCGCAGTATTACAAGGTAAATATGACACATAATCGTAGCTGAGTCCTACCTCTTTCCAAGAAACGTTTCTGAAATCCTTTCGGACACCTCGCGGGCCATCTGAAGTCTTAAATGGCGGAATTCCAAGACGTTCCACACCCTTTGTTGAGAAAAAATCATTCCCATGAATCATATCCACTTTTTCCTGCAACGTAAGCTGCGCAATCAACTTCTCAATTTTATCTTTTGTCATTAATTCTTTTCCCCCTTTAACCGAATCCGAATCACCACATTCATTATAATAGAAAAGATAAATAATATAAGTCCTAAAAGCTGTGACACTGCTATCTGTGTTCCCGGTATCAGCAATCTGTCTGTGCGGATTCCCTCGATAACAAAGCGTCCAATGCCATAGCCGCCAAGATAAAAAAGACACATCTGCCCATGATACTTTTTGCGCTTATGATGCAAAAGCATAATAATTAGAATCACGAGATTCCATGCACCCTCATACAAAAAAGTAGGATGCACTTGTATAAAATTGACCTCCCCCATAAGTGCCATGCCGTCAAGCTGCGACTCTGTGATATCCCACGGGCGCACCGCATCCACTGGAAGCCTCATAGCAAACAAGGTATCTGTATAGCCACCAAAAACTTCCCTGTTAAAAAAGTTTCCCCAACGTCCAACAATCTGTCCCAAAATTAAACCATAAACACCACAGTCGCCAATCTGATATGGTGAGAGCTTCTTAATTTTGCTGTATACAAAGAGGGTGATAAAAGCACCAATTACTGCGCCATAAATGGCAAGTCCACCGCGTCTGAGATTAAAAATACTCAAAAGGTTATTCTTGTACAAATCCCAAGAAAAAACTACATAGTAAATCCTCGCCCCAATTATCGAAAAAATTACCGCATAGATACCAAAATCCCAGATAATGTCTGTGTCCATTCCCTCCACTTTCGCCATGCGCTCCGCCATCAGCACACCGAGTATCACGCCAATGCCGATAATCATACCGTAAAATGCAATCTCGAACCCAAAAACAGTGAAACTTTTGGGTAAATCCTCCAGATAAATTCCCAAATGTGGAAAAGCGATATCATTTACTCCCATTGTATCAGGCATATCTTTTACCTACCTTATTTTAATAATTCTTAAGAATGCTGAACCTGCGTTTTTTCTCTGCGAAATGCTGCTCATACATTATACATTAAATCGAAACAGAATCACATCTCCATCCTTTACAACATACTCCTTGCCTTCCAGACCGACAAGTCCCTTATCTTTTGCTGCTGCAAGTGAGCCATTCTCCAATAAATCCTTATAGTTTACAACTTCTGCTCGAATAAAACCGCGCTCAAAATCCGTGTGTATTTTTCCCGCCGCCTGCGGTGCTTTTGTTCCGATCTTAATCGTCCATGCACGACATTCATCTTCACCTGCTGTAAGAAAGCTAATTAGTCCTAATAATCTGTAACTCGCTGCAATCAACTTGTCAAGCCCTGATTCCTTCAAACCTAAATCCTCAAGAAACATAGACTTTTCATCCTCATTAAGCTCTGCAATCTCCTGCTCAATCTGAGCACAAATCACAAATACCTCAAAGCCCTCTCCCGCCGCATACGCACGAACTGCCTTCACACCTTCATTGTCTGCACCTTCATTTGCAAGGTCCTCCTCCGCCACATTTGCAGCAAAGATAACTGGCTTATCTGTTAGCAAATTATACCCATTTCTCCACAAAACTTCCTCTTCATCTTCAGTCACAAAACTTTTTGCCAATTTTCCTTCTTCCAGATGCGCTTTAATACGCTCTGCAAGTGCAAGTTCCTTCGCCTGCGTCTTATCATTTTTGGCTCCCCTAGACACCTTTGCAATGCGGCGTTCCAAAATCTCAATATCCGAAAAAATAAGCTCTAAATTAATCGTTTCTATGTCGCGCAGCGGATTGATGCTTCCGTCTACGTGCACAATATTAGAATCCTCAAAACATCTCACCACATGAACAATGGCATCAACCTCACGGATATTGGCAAGAAATTGGTTCCCCAACCCTTCTCCCTTTGATGCGCCTTTCACAAGCCCAGCAATGTCGACAAACTCTATTACCGCCGGCGTCACTTTTTTGGTGTGATAGAGCTCACCGAGAAGCCTTATTCGCTCGTCCGGCACTGTCACCACACCCACATTGGGGTCAATCGTGCAGAACGGATAGTTTGCAGACTCTGCACCTGCCTTTGTCAATGAATTAAACAATGTACTCTTTCCTACGTTTGGAAGTCCGACGATTCCTAGTTTCATTTTATTCCGATCTCCTTTGAATATTCTTAATAATAGGATTTTCAACTTTCAAGGTTTTGGTAACATACTATGCCAAGTTCCTTTTCGTCATTTCCCATAGTAAAAAACTCTTTTAAAAAAGAGCCTTAACATCTGTGTTATTATAGCATATCAAGATTCAAAAGTAAATTGCAGAATTTTTCATTGATAAATTCTTGACAATTTACCATATTATGTTTATCATTTATACATATAGTGTGTCATTACGCGGCACCTATGAAAAGTAACCAATTCAGTAAAGGAGAAAAATAATGAGTAAAAAATGGGTATATTCATTTAAAGAAGGCGACATGAGTATGCGTAATCTTCTCGGTGGCAAAGGTGCAAACCTTGCAGAGATGACAAGCATTGGCCTGCCAGTACCTCAAGGCTTCACAATCACAACAGAAGCTTGTACGCAATACTATGAAGACGGACGCAAGATCAACGACGAGATTATGTCTCAGGTTATGGACGGCGTTGCAGAGATGGAGCGCATAAATGGAAAGAAATTTGGCGATCTCAAGAATCCTTTGCTTGTATCTGTACGTTCTGGCGCACGTGCATCCATGCCTGGTATGATGGATACAATCTTAAATCTTGGCTTAAATGACGAAGTTGTGGAAGCAATGATCAAGGGCAACCCTGATCCTGCATTTGAGCGCTTTGTATACGACTCTTATAGACGTTTTATTCAGATGTTCTCAGACGTTGTAATGGAAGTGGGCAAGAAATACTTTGAGCAGCTCATTGATAAAATGAAGGAAGAGAAAAACGTTCAGTTTGACGTTGACCTCACAGCAGCAGATTTAAAGACTCTTGCAGAGCAATTCAAAGCTGAGTACAAAAATCAGCTAGGCAAGGACTTCCCTTCTGATCCTGTAGAGCAGTTAAAGCTTGCGATTGAGGCAGTATTCCGTTCTTGGGACAACCCTCGCGCAAACGTATATCGCCGTGACAATGATATTCCTTATTCTTGGGGTACAGCAGTAAATGTTATGCCAATGGTATTTGGTAACTTAAACAATGAATCTGGTACAGGTGTTGCATTTACACGTGATCCGGCTACAGGCGAGAAGAAGCTTATGGGTGAGTTCTTAAAGAACGCTCAGGGCGAGGACGTTGTTGCAGGTGTTCGTACTCCAATGCCAATTGCACAGATGGAACAGGAGTTCCCTGAGGCATACGAAGAATTTATCAAAGTTTGCGAGACACTTGAAAATCACTACCATGATATGCAGGATATGGAGTTTACTGTTGAGAATAAAAAACTCTATATGTTACAGTGCCGCAATGGTAAGAGAACTGCACAGGCAGCTTTAAAGATTGCTTGTGATTTGGTAGATGAAGGACACAAGACAGAGGCAGAGGCAGTCGCTATGATCGATCCTCGTAATCTCGACACGCTGCTGCATCCTCAGTTTGATGCGAAGGCATTGAAATCTGCTACTCCTGCTGGAAAGGGTCTTGGTGCTTCACCTGGTGCTGCATGTGGAAAAATTGTATTTACAGCAGAAGATGCCGAGAATTGGCACGCAAGAGGTGAGAAGGTTGTTCTGGTTCGTCTTGAGACATCACCAGAAGACATTACTGGTATGAAGGTTTCTCAGGGTATCCTGACAGTACGCGGTGGTATGACTTCACATGCTGCTGTGGTTGCACGTGGTATGGGTACATGCTGTGTATCTGGCTGCGGCGACATTGCTATGGACGAGGAAAATAAGAAGTTCACTCTGGCTGGAAAAGAGTATCACGAGGGAGATTATATCTCTATCGATGGCACAACAGGTAATATCTATGACGGTCAAATCCCAACTGTTGATGCGCAGATTGCAGGCGAATTTGGCAGAGTTATGGCTTGGGCTGACAAATATAGAAAATTAAAGGTTAGAACAAATGCAGATACACCAGCAGACGCTAAGAAGGCAAGAGAACTTGGTGCAGAAGGTATCGGTCTTTGCCGTACAGAGCATATGTTCTTTGAGGAAAGCAGAATCGCAGCATTCCGTGAAATGATCTGTTCTGATACTGTTGAGGAAAGAGAGGCTGCACTTGATAAGATTCTTCCTTATCAGCAGAGCGATTTCAAGGCACTGTATGAGGCTCTGGAAGGAAACCCTGTTACGATTCGTTTCCTTGACCCGCCACTTCATGAGTTTGTTCCAACTGAGGAAGCAGACATTGAAAAACTTGCAAATGCACAAGGCAAATCTGTAGAGGAAATCAAGAACATTATTGCTTCTCTGCATGAGTTTAACCCAATGATGGGTCACAGAGGCTGTCGTCTTGCTGTAACCTATCCTGAGATTGCAAGAATGCAGACAAAGGCTGTTATCCGTGCAGCAATTGAGGTAAAGAAAGAGCATCCAAATTGGCAAGTAAAACCAGAGATTATGATTCCTCTCGTATGCGAAGTAAGAGAGCTGAAGTTTGTAAAGAATATTGTTGTCGAGACAGCGGACGCTGAAATCAAAGCAGCAGGTATTGAATTAAAGTACGAAGTTGGTACAATGATTGAGATTCCAAGAGCAGCACTTACAGCAGAAGAAATTGCGAAGGAAGCTGACTTCTTCTGCTTCGGTACAAACGATCTGACACAGATGACATTCGGTTTCTCAAGAGATGATGCTGGCAAGTTCCTAAATGCTTACTATGACACAAAGATTTTTGAGAACGATCCATTTGCAAAGCTTGACCAGATTGGTGTTGGCAAGATGATGGAAATCTCTCTCAAGCTTGGTAAGCCTGTTAATCCAAATCTCCATGTTGGTATATGCGGCGAGCACGGCGGAGATCCTTCTTCCGTAGAGTTCTGCCATAAGATTGGTCTGGACTATGTATCATGCTCACCGTTCCGTGTGCCTATCGCAAGATTGGCGGCAGCACAAGCAGCTATCAACCAGAAATAAATAATTCATTTTTTTGAAATCGTTTTACAGAAAAGCCCCGGGAATTTACTCCCGAGGCTTTCATTATGCACAGACCTGTACAGAGGAAATATGTCCTACTCTCCTTTCTTCCGAAAGAGATAATAAGTACATATAAGTTCTGTTCCTACTTGTTCATAAACTTCCTGTGCCACAAGATCATATACGACAAGTCGACATAGTGTCAGCGATTGTATAGAGACCTGCATCAAGACAATTATAGGTCAAAAGCGTTGGGTTCTGTTCCTGTTCAACAATCTGTTGAAAACAAAACAGAAAAAAGTCTTCTCGTTCATACGATAGGAAAAAAGAATTCATGGAAAAGTTGTCAATCTTTTTTGTTATCTTTCCTGCGTGATACTCTTCCCATAAAAATATTTTTGTGCTATACTGTAAAAAATATATCAGAGAATATGACTAAGAAAAGGAGGTCTGTCATATGATAATTGGCAATTTTTCGGGATTGTATCCTAGTTATCCCATGTATACAAACTCTGTCTATTCGTCTACCAATCCGGCGGCAGAGGACGAAACCAACCCAAATGCGATAGAACACAGCGCTGAGCCTGACAAGGTGAAAAAGCCTGGAAAACGCTCCTCACCAGAGGACTGTGAAACCTGTGCCAACCGCAAATATCAAGATGGTTCTGACGAGAATGTCTCCTTCAAAACAGCGTCACATATTTCGCCGGAATCCGCAGGTTCAAGAGTGCGCGCGCACGAAGGAGAACATGTCTCCAATGCATACAAAAAAGCTGCTCAAAAAGATGGAAAAGTATTAAATGCTTCTGTGTCAATCCACACTTCTATCTGTCCTGAATGCGGTCGTACCTATGTCTCTGGCGGTGTCACTAATACTATGATTAAATATTCTAATGAAGACAATCCATACACCAAGAATCAAAAACAGCTTGACGCTGCAAAATTCAGAGGCGCAAACATTGATTATGCAGCATAAAAAAGAACGAGTGTTTTAACACTCGTTCTTTTTTCTATACAGACCCATGCAAAGGAAATATGCCGCACAGAAAATTTTCTTTACACAATTATCTCAAATATTTTCTTTGCCAATGCATCTGCCAATTGGCTATGTCCTTCCATTGTCAGATGCATATAATCAACATCATTGGTCGGCGCTGTAATTACTTCATCTGCATCCATAAAGTGGCACCCCATCAGTACTGCAATCTTTTCAAACTCTGCTGCCAATCCCGCTGATTTCTCCGCACAACCGCCTCCCATTGTCTCGCCAACATCAGAGTCAATATACTTTGCATCAATATTCTGCGGTGACACAATCAGAACATTTGCCTTCCCTCCACTCCAGCAGTCTGTTGTTGCGATTGCCTTCGCAATCAATCGTTTTAGCCCTAATGCAATACACGCTGCGGAAGCACCAAAACGCTCTTTCGTGTCGTTTGTCCCTAGCATAATTATCAACAAATCAACCGGTTCATGGCTCATAAGACATGGGTAAATATAATCTAGTCCATTTAATCCCTCATGAATCGGATCGGCAAAACAAGTTGTACGTCCACTCAGCCCTTCTTCTATCACAAGATAATTGTTACCGAGCTTTTGCTGAAGCAAACAACACCAGCGCTGTGTCTCGTCATACCGTCCACCTGTGTTGGCACAATATCCGTGTGTGTTGGAATCTCCAAAACATACTATATGCTTTTTCATATGCTACCTGCTTTCCACTGCTTTTATAAAGCGCTGTGCAATCTCAAGCGGTCTTGTAATAGCGCCTCCAACCACAACAGCATAAGCACCTGCCTCTAACATTTTTACTGCCTGCTCAGGACTGTGTACTCTTCCCTCACCGATTACCGGAATATCAACTGTCTCAGACAATTTTTTCACAAGCTCATAATCTGGTCCGTCAAGCTTCGGTGAAAGTGCCGTATAGCCACTCATTGTTGTTCCTACAAGGTCCATACCAAGCTTCCATGCATTCACACCCTCCTCATAAGTAGAGATATCCGCCATCAAAACGACATCTGGATATTTTGTGCGCACCTCTGTAATAAATTCACTGATGCTCTTTCCATCACCGCGTTTCTGGTTTGTGCAGTCCAATGCCACAATATCAGAACCTGCATCCACCAGTGCATCCACTTCTTTCATAGTAGGTGTAATATAACTCTCAAAGCCTTCATACTGTATCTTAATCAAACCAATTACAGGAAGTCCCGTCTCCTCCTTAATCGCCACGACATCACGAATGCTGCTAGTGCGAATCATTGGAGTTCCCGCCTGTTTTGCCGCGCGTGCCATCAGATACATAATTGATTTTTCTTCCACGTACAGCGGCTCTCCTTGAACGGCCTGACAGGATACAATTACTTTTCCTTTTATCTGTTCCAATAGTTCCTGTTTTGTCATATAAAATCCTCCTGCCCTGCCTAAATAAACTGCTCTATTGCCTTGTCAATCATCTCTGCGCACTTTTTCACCTGTGCCATATCCTCAGAAATCAATGGCGGCAGTGGTTTGCGAACGCCTCCAAGCGCAAGTCCTTCGCGTATCTTAAGAATCTCTTTAATCACACCATACAGATTTCCACGGCAAGCGCACATTGCATAGATAATGTCATTTGCGGCATACTGCACTTTTCTTGCTGCATCAAGTTTTCCCGCATTTACCAGCTCCATAATCTTTAGATAAAGTTCTGGCATAACGCCATATGTACCGCCAATTCCGCCATCTGCGCCAATTGCAAGCCCTGCCACAAGCTGCTCATCAGGGCCATTGAGCACTGCAAAGCCCTCTCCTCCCTCAGCCTTAAACATTTGAATATCCTGGGTTGGCATAGAACTGTTCTTCACTGCTGCCACTCTTGGATTTTTACGCATTTCACGAAACAGCGGCATTGTCAGGGCCACACCTGCAAGTTGCGGAATATTATAAATAATAAAATCTGTGTCTGGCGCCGCATCAGAAATATCATTCCAGTACTGTGCAATCGCATACTCTGGCAGATGAAAATAGATTGGTGGAATGGCTGCAATCGCATCTACTCCCAAGCTCTGTGCGTGGACTGCAAGTTCCCTGCTCTCTGCTGTATTGTTGCACGCAACATGCGCAATGATAGTCAATTTCCCTCCGCTCACATCTACCACGCGCTCTAGTGTACGTTTTCTGTCCGCTACACTTTGATAAATACATTCTCCTGAGGAGCCGCCTACATAAAGGCCCTTCACCCCCTTCTTTACCATGTAGTCTGTCAGTTGTTCCACACGTCCCTCGTCCACTTCACCATTTTCGTCATAACAGGCATAAAACGCTGGAATGATTCCCTGATATTTGCTGATGTCTCTCATATCTACCCCTTTCTGTGCGACTTAGCGCACTTCTTATTTTCAACCTATATACACTTTTATCACTGCTTTTTTTACTGCGGAAGGATTCCCTGCTGCCAGCTTGACCTTATGAGCATCTTCCGGCAGTGTGATCAGCGCCTTTCCTGGTATCAATTTTATATAATGCTCAACTGGTCCCTCCACCTCAAAAAGGTCCTTCTCCTCATCAAAAGTTTTTACCGTTACTTTGGACATATCGGATACCCCAACGATTTCTTCTCCTGTCACAGTCATATGAATGTCCGCATACTTTTTATGTGCCTCGAAAAATGCGCCCTCCTCAGAAATTGTCTCATAGTCAAACACATTCATATACACCATGTCACCATCAATCTCATAATGTCCTGCCTGTATATTGTCCAAAGGGTGCCTGCTCAGATAATCAACTGCCTTATCCAAATATTTGCCCAGGCCACGATAGTGTCCAATATTAGCTATCTCTGTATAAATCATACCGAACCTCCTCACTATCCTTTGACTGCACCCATCGTAATTCCTTTTGTAAAATACTTCTGGAAAATAAGGAAAATTGCAATGATTGGGATTGCTGCCAACGATGCACCAGCCATAATTAAGCCGAAATCTGTCGCATTCTCTGCCTGCAGCTTTGCAATACCAAGAGAGATTGTCAGGTTCTTTGTGCTAGTCAGCATAATTAACTGCATAAAGTAATCATTCCACGAATTGATAAAGGTAAAGATTGCCAGCGCACCAATACCTGGTTTAATCAACGGAAGTGCAATTGTATAAAATGTCTTCCATTCTCCCGCGCCGTCTATCTTGGCCGCCTCCATCATCTCGCCCGGAATCCCCTCTGAAAATTGCTTCATTAGAAATACGCCAAACGGCCATCCCACAATCGGGAAAATTACCGCCCATATTGTGTTGTACAATTCTAGTGAAGCCATCTCACGCAGCAATGGAATCAAGATAACCTGCTTGGGCAATGCCATTGCACAAACAATCAAGGAAAATACTAATGTGCGTCCGATAAAGCGCTTCTTAGCAAGCGCATACCCTGCCATAGCTGATGTGATACAGGTCAGTAGCATAGCGATCACCGCCATAAACACCGTATTTAATAACCAGCGAATCGCTGCTGGCACTTCCGGTCCTGATAAAGTGATACTTGTAAATGGAATATTGATATCCCAGAGCGCAGCAACCTGTCTGCTAAAGAGTTTCCTATAGTTGTCAAGCACCCACTCTTGCGGCCACCACTGCGGTGTTGTAGAGTTGATCGCAGCAGATGTCTTAAAGGAACCAATAATAATCCAGTAGAGCGGGAATGCAAATGTGAATGCCAAAATTGCGATTATAATAACCGATACAATTTTGTAGCAAGTTGAACGACTAAACTGCTTTTGTTTCATATTTATATCCCCCTTCCTACTTACTCTCTGTCATCTTGAACTGTACTGCGGACAACAGTGCTATAATAATTGCAAGAACAACGCCCATCGCATTTCCATAACCGTAGCGATACAGTTTAAATGCATTGTAGTAAATATAGTACATAATCGTGTCTGTGCTGTGGTTTGGTCCGCCGCTTGTCAACAACTGTATCAGCGCAAAACACTGAAAGCTATTGATTGTCGTAATAACAAGTATGTACAACGTTGTCGGCATAATCTGTGCCCACTTAATCTTCCAGAAACACTGAAATTTTGTTGCGCCGTCAACTTCCGCCGCCTCCACAAGCGACTGGTCCACATTGTTGAGCGCTGACACATACAATACAATTGGCTGTCCCACAGAGGTTGTTAATAAAATTAGGATAATACACCCCAATGCAAACTTTTCATCTCCCAGCCAGTTAATATTTTTCTCAATCAGTCCTGTGCTTGTGCCAATATAATTAAAAATACCATAATAGTTGTTGAACATCCACTTCCATACCACTGCAACTGCAACTGAACCAGTCACTACTGGAAGGTAAAAGATACAGCGAAACGCTGAGCAGGCAGGACCTGCCAAGTCGTAAATGACGGAACTTACCCAAAGGGAAAAGATACAGGTGACTGGAACAGAAACCACCACAATCACTACTGTATTTTTTAATGCGCCCAGAAATACTTTATCCTGAAACAGTTCCTTATAGTTGGCAAGACCAATAAAAATATCCTCACGATTCATGGTCGCATCAAAGAAACTTGTAAACACACACTGCACCATAGGATAAATGACAAATCCAACAAAGAATAATAAGCTTGGAAGCATAAAAGCATATCCGGCAATTGTCTCCCTGCGTACCAGCGCCTTACTCATGCTGTTATTTTTTGCCATAAGGATTCCTCCTTTCTTATTAAGAAGCGCCCCTCCCGCATTACTTCGGAAAGGGGCGCAACGATGACTGCATAACGCTAACAATTATTTTGCTGCTGCTTCATTTGCTGTTGTCACAAACTCTTCAACTGCTGTTGACACATCTGCGCCTGATCCAACCTGCTGTAACATGTTCCACCATGCTGTACGAGCCTCAGCCCATCCGGCAACTACCTGGTAATAGTCACCCATGTACTCAACAAATTTGGCATATTCTGTCATGAGTGCATCACCCTCATAGATGTCTCCAAGATCCTTTACTGGCCAGAAGTTTGATGCCTTTACGCTCTCAACAGCCTGCTTCTCATCATTTGCCATAAAGTCGATAAACGTCTTTGCCGCTGCAATTTTTGCTGGGTCGCCGTTATCAAAGATACCAAATCCCCAGATACCACCACAAAGTTGTGGCATACCATCCTCTGAAGGGAATGCCATTGGCAGAACCTCAAAATTAATGTTTCCTTGGTCTGTGTTATTCTTTTCTTGTGTAGCGTTCCAGCAGAATGCCATTGCAAAAGTACCATTGCAGAACATATTGATCTCGTCACCACCTGCGATAGACGCATCAAAATTAATGCCATCCATGCTCTTCAAAAGCTCAAGTGCTTTAATATTCTCTTCGCTGTTCACTGTATATTCTGTATGTTCTGGATTTGTAAACGTTCCACCATACAGATTATTAATCAGAGCTCGTGTTCCCTGATCACCGCCTTGGCCACTACAGTACACTGCTCCTACATTGGTCTGACCATAGTCATAGACTGCCTGAACTGCCTTCTGGAAATTCTCTGTTGTCCATGTGCCAGTCTGTTCATCAAGATATTGAAGCGCGTCTGCTGCCTCAAAGATATCTCTGTTGATTGCCATAGTATGTGCAGTCATACACAATGGATACTCATAAAATACACCATCGTTGCTCTTGCAAGCATTCTGTACAGAATCATAGATCACAGATTTTGCATCATCTGTCCATAAATCACCAAGGTCAACCATTAAACCTCTTGCTCCCCAGTTTGCCACTAGACGTTCTGGCCCTTCCAGTACAAGATCGGGTGCCTGATTTCCTTCGATTGCGGTGTTGATTTGATCATCACCATTTGTGTAATCCAGATACTCAACTGTAACTTTAATATCAGGATAAACTGCATTAAAGTTTGCAATCAGACCGCTAACTGTAGCAGAATCTCCCCAATTTCCAACGGGATAAGTCCACAGTGTAATATCCGCTGCCTGCGTAGAATCCGCAGGAGTTTGGCTATCCGTGTTCTCTGTGCTATCTGTCTTCTCCGCAGGTGCATCCGTCTTTTCTGCAGGTGCAGGAGCCGGTGTGGATGCTGGTTGTTCTGATTTTGTGTCTTTGCCACCACATGCGGTCAGGGAACATACCATAACACAGCTCAATGCCAGCGCCATAAGTTTACGCTTCTTCATAATAAGCCCTCCTTTTTTTGGAAAAAATGTTAAAAAAAATGCAACCTTGAATTAGGTTTTTGTTGATTATGACTTCATTGTACTTTCGTCTTGTATTTTTGTCAATACATTTCTGAAAATATTTTTAATTATTTTTTATTTTTGAAAATTTATACCATTTTCTTGGGAGGACCAAGTGCATAATAGCCGCTGTAACCCTTTAATAAAGTTTTACAGCGGCTATACATATTTTTTTATTTCGCTATGTACTAATTACTTAGGAACTGTTAAGAAATAACTTTTAAATAGAGTACAAGATTTTTCGTCGAGAGTAGCGCTCGAAAATTAAACGCACAGCGGGCTATGTAATTGATTTTTGAGTGGTGCTATTGGAGAAAAAGACAAGCAATATTACTGTGGTCTTGCTATTCTATTCCTCAGAATAATACCCCTTAACGGAAGCATCTTTTAAAGTAGCTTTCTCCATTCCCCAGAAAGATGTTTCTCCATCCACCCCCCCATGAGAACTTCTGACAGGTAGAGATAAAATCTAATATATCCTGATAAGTTGCTGCTCCGTTTTTGACCAATTCTACCTGTTTTCCGTCGATTTCCATTACGACTTTAAAGGCGGAAATGCTAATATAGTAATGATGCGTCTGGGAGCGGTCCAACTTCGTAACAGGTACTGCGATTTCAGCAGAATTTAAATCATTGGGATTGTTAATATCAATCCATTTCCCATCCTCCATCTTATTATAACAGATATACGGCGCTGTCTGAATGCTTACACGTCCTGCTGCCGAACCCGTCGACGGCTGGAAGAAAGAAAGCAGCCCGCTCCATCCGTCCATTATTGCATCTTCAGCAAAATCCACATTAAAATCAATCACTACTTCATTTAATTTTTTCTCGTACAGTGGATTCCCCATAACAGTTGGTGTTGTTACAAGCACTACTTCTTCCTGGCTGATAGAATTGTATTCATTGCTACTGATGCAGATGTTCTTTATTGTAGAAAGCTCTGTATTCCAAAAAGCAGTTCCGCCCTCTTTTGTATTTCCTACACCCCATGAAAACTTATCGCATTTTCCAATATAATCAAGCAGTTCCACAAAATCTGTGTTTCCAGACATTGTATTTGCATCTGCATTTACTACAAGTTTTTCATCTAAGTAAATTCTACATTCCGTCTTTTTGATCACAATTTTAACATTATATTCCTGTCCGTGCTTCAAATTGCCTGCAATAACTTGCATCATAGGATTGTTAATATCAAGGTAAAGATTGGTCTGACCCTCTGGCAGCATTTCATTCAAACAAATATAAGGATTTGTCTGGAATGAAACTCTTCCTGTTGTCTCTGAATTATAAAATGCAAAAATACCATCCCATCCGTTCTTTGCAGCATTTTCCGAAAAAATAATGTCATAATCTACAATTAATGAATCCAGATTTTTCCCAAAAAACGGATTGTCTATTCTTTCTATCTGGTCGAAAGAAGTTATCTCCAAAAGCCCTCTTTCTAACGATACGTTGGAAGTTGCAGGAAGTTTTACAACCACTTTAAACTCTGCTGTCTTTTTCACCTTCCCTTTTATTACCGTAGCTCTTAATGTTACCTCCGTTTCTTTGTTTGGTATGGTAACTTTTCCATCTAATGCAATAATATCAGGGTTGGAGCTTGTCCAACTGATTGTTGTTTCAAATTCTCCCTTAACCGGCAGACTAATATCTGTTGTCGTAGAATCGGGAATCTGCTTTCCCAATGACGCAATAACACTGTCTACAGCTACTTCATCATTCGGTCCAATAATATAAAATTTCATATTGGAAATAACAGCATTTGCAAGTGCGTCATCCCACCATGATCCATATCCCATACATAAAGTTGATGCAGAAGACTGCAGCCATGTCAGAACATTGGAATAGTCTTCCAGATCCCCTGCGCCATTCTCCGTGTCCAAAATGGTCTGATTATATGCTAGTTTACCATCTACAAGAATTTCAAATCCCGTGGCACTCAGGTTTATAACAACATGTGCTGTCTCTTTGCCACTTTCTTTAATTGCATCACCAATATAATCTTTTACAAGTGCATAGTTATTGAGGTTCGCATCATAAAAACCGCCCAGCGCATTATATCCCAAGTAAGAACCCTGTGTAAAGTACATTTTGCCTGATTCCTTATCACGAAAAGCAAACAAAGCTCCAAGCACATTCACAGCACCGTTATGTTTTACATCAAATTCTATACTAACACCGCCAGACAATTCCAATCCGGCTGTATTTGTTTTATAAAATGGATTCTCCTGCGACGGTCTCGACGGATCGGGAAGAATCAAAACGTTATCCTTATATGCTTCCCCTACCAGATATTTTCCATCTTTCAGGCTATTTTTGCTCGCAACTGTAATAGTATAGTCTTTCTGATAATAGTAGTCCCCACTTACCATTGTCATAGTAAAGATTACATCTGTATCATTTTCCGGCATTGCGAATAGAATGCCGTTATTCGATACCAAGCTTTCATTTGAAGACTTCCAATATAGGTCAATCCCTTCGCTTCCTGTAGATGGAAGTTCAAAGCTGCCATACACTTTTTTGGGTACTGAATAAGAAGGATTGACAATGTTATCGGCAATGGCTGCCTTGCCATCTAACTTCTTTGCCCCCCAAAGAGTAATACCAGTCCTCTCATCCACGCCTGTAAAACACATCGTCTTGATTCCGGCAGAATCCTTTGTCAATTCAGCGAAAACACCGGAGTAAGCATGACCATCAATGGTAAGTGTGGCATATGCTTTCCCGCTCTCTATCGTCCATGTACCAGTTTCCTGTCCGTTCTTTGTGATCTTGTTATTGGAATTTAATGTATAAGTAACAATTTCCGCAAGCGGACCAGTATAATTTTCATGTAGTGCGCCACTGTTCTCGTCATAACCCCGGGAATAGTCACCTACAATAATATCATATTCTCCCACCACGTCTGCTGGTTCTGCATTATAATTTAATTTATCATCATTTGCAAAGGCAAACGGAGATGCAAGTATCCATCCATTTTTGTTCTGGAATAACTCGTGTACGCGAAGTTCATGTCCAGCGGAATTATCATTAAATTTTGTATGATAAATTACATATGCCCTGTCACCGTCTGCAATCGCGGAATTATGTCCCTGTGCCACTTCACCCTTTGGCATGTGATCCCACTGATAATAAGTTAACAGACGCATTCCCCTTGTATCGATCTGATTAACGTCCTTGGCATAATCAGCTATAAAATTCGGGCTAAACTTATCATAAATCGCACTGGTTCCTTTGGTATCTACATATGGTCCATCTGGATTTTCAGAACGAAATATTCGCATGGAATAACCGCCATTTGGCGCATAAAATCCATAGGACATAAACAGATAGTAATAATTGCCAATTTTCTCTATATACGGGCCTTCACCTGAAACATAATAGCCGCCTGCAATCTTCTTACCAAAGTAAGGATCACTGGTCACACTTTGCTTTTTACTGTCATAATCACTTGCATATGTTACAGTATAATCCCTAAGTCCAGTAGTTTCATCCAACTCCAACGCATAAATACCACCCGACCAAGAACCATAAATCATCCAGAGATTTCCATCCTCATCATAGAATACCGCAGGATCGATAGCATGCGGCCAAAAATCTCCCCACTTATTTTCTCCCACATTGGTAATCTTTCCATTACTATCCAGAGTTATACCAGAAATCTTTTGATACCGCTCAAGCAGTTCAGACTCTCCAAATATATACTTCATATCTGTATTCTGATAATTTGTCGGCACATTTTCCTGTGCTGTAAATCCCGAATACAAAACAGGTCCCTGATATGCATAAGGTCCTTCAAGATTGTCCGCGGTCAGTAAAATAATCACAGAGTTGTGATATTCCCCGTTTAAACTGAGATACATGCAATACTTCTTCAGGGAAGTATTGTAAATGATATCTGGTGCCCACATGTTACTGCCAGCGCCTTCATAGATCTTCCATCCGTCTGACGCCGTGCACCACGCGTTGGCATCAAAACTTCCGAAAGTTACTTTGCTGTTAGTCTGTTCTTTTTCCATCTGCTTGTTGACAGCAGTTTTTTTGTATTTTGCTGACTCTGATTCATTCTCAAACACAGTTGAATCTTCTGTTGCAATTTCTTTGCTTTCTGATTCAGTTTCGCTTTTTGAAGTTTCCTCTGAAGAATTTTCTTCAGTTTTTGCAGGTTCTGTCTCCTCTGATGTTGTTTGCGATTCTAATTCTGTTTCATTATCATCCGCCGAAACACTTTCTGACCCTGCTGATGTCTCTTCGGAAAGATTATCCTCTGAAGAGTCCATCTCACTTTCAGAAAATGTTTCTATATCCGTTGAGTCATTTTTCTCAGAAACTTCTTCTGCTCCGACTTCTCCATACAAAAGTTTCCTGTTTCTACCACTGTTCCATCTTCAGCTTCTTTTTCTATCTCCGATGCGGTTTCATTTTCGGAAATCTTCCCTGATGTTGTCTCGCTTTCAGATACAGTTTCCGTTTCTCGTTCTGATTCTGTCTTGCTTTCAGATTCTGTTTCCGTTTCCTGTTCTGATTCTGTTTCGATTTCAGATACCTTGTCCGGTTCTGCCTCACTTTCAGATTCTGTTTCTAATTCTGTCTCGTTTTCGGATACCTTCTCTGATTCTGTCTCACTTTCAGATTCTGTTTCCGTTTCCTGTTCTGATTCTGTTTCGATTTCAAATGTTTCTTCGGATTCTACTGTTATCTGCTCTGTCTTGGTCTCTTCTGTTTCTTTTGTCTTGTCGTCTTTTATGTTTTTCATAAATGTTTGAGCCATTTTACTGGTCTGAATGGTTCCCTTATACAAACTATTGACAAAAGCCTCGTCTGGCGTAAGGATTGTACCATCCTTATCCCCAAAAAGCCCATTCATATTGACAGTCTGCCAATTCTGTAAGTCGTCTGTCTTTGCGACCGCTCTGTGCGACCCAAATACATACCATTCGTTGTCTTTTTTAATAATAGATGGATCATGCACTCCCTGCGGTGTATAAGACATTTCGCGATAAAGATTCTGGATTTCTGAATCAGTGACTAGTGTCTTCCCACTTATAATACTACCAATATCAGTCTGTACAGCATGAACTTCCTTTAGTTCTTGCGGAAGTCCGACATTGCCAAAAATCATACTTGCTGCAAGCACAACACTTAGAATCTTTTTTACAATTTTTCTCTTCATTCATACCTCCTATTTTATCAAAAACTAAATTAGTTTAGTAATATATTAACTTATAAAGATTGTTAAAATATTTTAATTAAAAATAAATATTATGCAAACTTTATACTATTATATTCCAAAACAAGTGCCTTGTACTACTAATTTATAATATACAGCGCTTTTTGTCAATTCTTATTTTTAAATTTTTACTTTACTCTTTACAAAATGATTCTCTAATTATGCAAAATAACAGGCATCAAATAGCAATATTATATATTAAAATATTTTAAGTTATAGTAAAACTTAGATAGCATCCCCTTTTAGCATCACTGACAGTTACTGTTTACGCCCCATCTGGCATACCACATTAACTAAAGCTGATCCAACAAAAAATCAATGCTTTTCCTGTTACCAACTTTATATCCTAGTCTATCCAATCTTCTATACTTAAAGAAATCCTATTCTTTCTCATAGTGTATAAATAGGAGCTGTATTGTATGGTTAGAATGTATTTTTATTAGCACATTATTGAAAATTATTTTCATTAATAATTTCCGTAGAAAATCTTTAACATTTTTCTCTCCTATCAATTGCCACAATGCAAATAATATGTTATAGTAATTTTATAAAGGGAGTTATATATTTTATTTAGGAGGTATACTATGAAAATCTGCAGAGCAAAAGATTACAACGATATGAGCCGCAAGGCTGCAAACCTTATCTCGGCACAAATTATTATGAAACCAAACTGCGTGCTTGGGCTCGCCACTGGCTCAACCCCACTAGGCACCTACCGCCAGCTTGTAGAATGGTATGAAAAAGGGGATCTCGACTTCTCAGAAGTCATGACAGTAAATCTTGACGAATACAAAGGATTGACCCGCGACAATTCGCAAAGCTATTATTACTTTATGAACGAGCACCTTTTCAGCAAAGTAAATATTGACAAAAACAGAACTTTTCTTCCCGATGGGACAGAACCGGACAGCACCGTTGCATGTCACAATTACAATGAAATTCTGCGCGCTGTAGGAGAACCTGATCTCCAGCTCTTAGGTTTAGGACACAACGGACATATTGGCTTTAATGAACCAGGAGACGTTTTCTCCACAGAAACACATTGCATCGACTTGTCAGAACAGACAATCAAGGCGAACGCACGCTTTTTTGAGACGGAAGCGGAAGTGCCACGCCAAGCGTACACTATGGGTATCAAGACAATTATGTCCGCGCACAGGATTTTGATTATCGTATCTGGCGAGGACAAGGCTGACATTGTAAAAACTGCATTTTTTGGTCCTATTACGCCGCAGGTGCCAGCTTCCATCTTACAGCTCCACCGCAATGTAACCTTGGTAGCAGATGAAGCTGCACTCTCAAAATGCTAATAATATGTTGCGGACACTCTAAAAATTTAAGTATGAAACTGTTAAGAAAGGCGGACAAAAATGGCACTAAAAAAAATCATTAACGGCCTTGTCTTTCACGAAGACGGCTCTTTTGCTCCCGAAACCGTATATATCTGCGGCGAAAAAATTGTATCGGAGGAGGATTATCGCAATGCATCCGGTGAGAAAGCAGTAATTGACGCTGCTGGAAACTATGTTATTCCTGGTCTGACTGACATTCATTTTCATGGATGTATGGGAAGCGACTGCTGCGACGGCTCAGTGGACGCTCTACGCACTATCGCGCGCTATGAATTAAGTCAGGGGGTGACTTCTATCACACCCGCTACCATGACCATGCCAGAAGATGTACTCTCACAAATTTGCCGTGCTGCAAAAGACTTTCGCGACATGGCAGATAAAGATGCTGCCGACTTTTGCGGCCTTTACATGGAAGGTCCTTTTATCAACGCTGCCAAAAAAGGTGCTCAAAACGGAAAGTATATTGCGTCAGCCGACACTGTTATGTTCAATCATTTACAGGAAATCTCTGATAATATATTTCGCACGGCAGCTATCGCTCCGGAAACAGAAGGCGCTATGGATTTTATTCGGGAAAATCATAATCGGGTCAATATTTCTATCGCACACACAGCAGCCGACTACGACACCGCAAAAGAAGCGATTTCTTGTGGAGCATCGCAGTTGACCCACACATATAATGCCATGCCGCCTTTCAGCCACCGTGCTCCAGGTCCAATCGGTGCAGCCGCCGACGACAGTAACTGCATGGCAGAGTTGATCTGTGACGGAATCCATATTCATCCTGCGGTGGTGCGAACCACCTTTAAGATTTTTGGCGACGACAGAATTATTCTTATCAGTGACAGTATGCGTGCGGCAGGTCTCGCCGATGGACAATATGACCTAGGTGGACAAAATGTCACTGTCAAAGGAAATCTGGCTGTTCTTGAGGACGGCACCATCGCTGGCTCTGTCACAAATCTTATGAACTGCGTGCGCACTGCTGTTCACGACATGGGGATTCCTATTGCCAGCGCCATCAAATGCGCCGCCGTCAATCCAGCAAAAGCCGTTGGCATTTATGAGCATTACGGAAGTCTAACTCCTGGCAAATACGCAAACATTGTGATTTTAGATAACAACCTCACAATAAAAATGATATTTCACCGCGCTTCACTGGTTAAATAGCTTCACAAAAAGACTCCGAGAATCTATGTTGAACGACAAGGAGGAAATGTACTATGACTACCATAGTTCTTGATATTGGCGGCACTGCAATCAAATCCGGCCTGTATATTGACGGCACTCTGACAGACCTCAAAGAAACCCCAACGGAAGCCAGTCGGGGAGGAGCTCATGTGACAGCTCGCGTGAAGGAAATCATTGCCACATACCAGCAGCGCACACCATTTGAGCGTATTGGCATCAGCACCGCGGGGCAAGTAGACCCTGTGCGCGGACAGATTATCTACGCAAATGAAAACATTCCTGGTTATACAGGTACAAAATTAAAAGAAATATTAGAACAGGAGTTTCATGTGCCCGTTGCAGTAGAAAATGATGTGAACGCAGCCGCAATTGGAGAGTCCGTCTTTGGCGCAGGAAAAAACCGCAGTGATTTTGTCTGTTTAACCTATGGCACAGGAGTAGGCGGCGCAATTTTTTCTGGCGGGAAACTATATTCTGGCAGCACTTATTCTGCTGGGGAATTTGGAGCGATTGTCACACACCCTGAAGCGCGCAAAATTGAGGAAGATATGTTTTCTGGCTGTTATGAAAAATACGCTTCTGCCACAGCACTGGTAAAAAGCGCACAACAGTTTGATGCCACTCTAATAAATGGGCGCAAAATTTTTGAACGTTTAGAGGAACCTGATGTGAAAGAACTTGTTGACCGCTGGATTTTGGAAATTTTATATGGATTGACTACCATTATCCATATGTTGAATCCAGAATGTATGATTCTTGGCGGCGGCATAATGGAACAGTCTTATGTTATAGAACAGCTCCGCGAAAGGCTGTATCCAAATATCATGTCCAGTTTTCGACAGGTGAAACTGGAAAAAGCAGCGCTAGGCAACCGCGCTGGAATGTTGGGCGCCGCCGTACTAGAGCTTTAGAAAGGAGATGATCGTTTGGCAGGAAATATTCTGGAACTGATCACTGAGCAATACCATTCACTTACCCGTTCCAGCCGCAAGCTGGCTGACTACATTCTTGCCAATACCCACGACTCCCAATATATGTCTATTTCAAGCCTTGCGGAAAGCAGCGGCGTGTCGGAAGCTTCCATCACACGCTTCTGCCGGAGCCTCGGGCTGTCAGGTTACAACAACCTGAAACTTGCGCTCGCAAAGGCTGCCTACGTCACGGATATTGGCGACCCATCAGACACACCCGACACAATCACTTCAGAGGACACCCTTGGAAGTATTTTTCATAAGCTTTACGATTCCAGTGTCCTCTCATTAAATGAAACCATAGACTTGCTGGACGAAACTGAAATTTCCAGAGCGGTAGATTTTATTTCTGCCGCTGACAGAGTTTTCTGTTTCGGACAGGGCGGCAGCATGGTTATGGCAATGGAGGCATGGGCGCGTTTTTCCACTGCCACTTCTCGTTTCGTCCATATTGAGGACTCACATATGCAAGTCATGAACATATCGCTGGCAACCAACAAAGATGTCATTCTATTTTTCTCCTATTCTGGTTCCACAAAAGATATGGAGGATATTATGCGCATTGCAAAAGAGCGCCAAGTATCTGTAATACTAATCACACACTTTCCCAACTCGCGCGCCACAAAATATGCAGATGTCGTACTGCTGTGCGGCTACAATGAAAGCCCACTGCAATCCGGTTCTGTGGCAGCAAAGTTAGGACAGCTCTTTATTATAGAATGTCTGTACTATGTCTTTTGCAAACGCAATCCTGAAGTTTATGCCAAGGCGCGCTCTGCTACCGCCGACGCAATTATGCCAAAACTATTATAATGAGTAGGGAAGATTTACTTCCCTACTCATTATATGTACGTCAACTTCAATACAACACACTCGATTTTTCATTGATGATAAAAAATCTTCACAGACACAAATCAATTTTCCCGATTTTATAAGTCCTGTATCAGTTAATTCCGCATCTTCCACCACTATCCACTTATTTGGAAATTCTTTAACAAGGTCATCACAAGTATAAAATATTCTATCCACTGCCAACATATAAAAACCTCCTTCAAATTTCCTCTGTATCGGCATGCGCATAAAAAGAGCTATTCTAATTGAATAGCTCTCCTAAAAAATATTTTACAAACTTATATTCCAGCCTGTGCTGCAACCTCAGCCGCAAAGTCATCCACTTTCTTCTCGATACCTTCGCCAGTCTCGAAACGAACAAATTTCTTAATCTTAATCTCCGTATCATTCTCTGCGGAAACTTCAGCAAGATACTGCTTCACTGTCTGTTTTCCATCCTCAGCTTTCACATAAATCTGCTCTAACAAACAGATTTCTTTAAGCTCTTTGTTGAGACGACCTGCAACTGCACCCTCGATTACCTTCTCCGGCTTTCCAGCCATCTTCGGATCATTCTTAATCTGCTCTGTGATAATCTCCCTCTCATGCTCCTTGTACTCCTCAGAAACTTCCTCAGAAGAAACATACTTTGGATAAAGAGCAGCCACCTGCATTGCCAAATTGAGAAGTGCTTCTTTCACTGCATCATTCACCACCGCTGTCTCAGCATCCACAATGACACCAATCTTTCCGCCACCGTGTGTATATGTCACAACACAACCATTCTCTGCTGTAACCTTCTCAAATCTTCTAATTGTCAAATTTTCTCCAATAACAGCAATCTTCTCAACCAACACTTCCTTCACTGTCTTGGAAGAATCCTCATTCCATGGCTCAGCAAGAAATGCATCGATATCTGCAGCACTTGTCTCAAGCGCCTGCTTTGCAACTGCTGTGACATAATTTTGGAACTGCTCGTTTTTTGCCACAAAATCTGTCTCAGAATTTACTTCCACTACTGCCGCTGCCTGGTCGCCATCAGTACATACTCTACAGAGACCTTCTGCTGCAATGCGTCCAGCCTTCTTATCCGCCTTAGCCTGTCCATTTTTTCTCAGATATTCAACAGCCTCATCCATATTTCCGTCTGTCTCATTCAGTGCCTTCTTGCAGTCCATCATGCCGGCACCTGTCATCTCTCTCAATTCTTTTACCATTGCTGCTGTAATTGCCATTTTATTTCCCTCCTGCTTCCTCTTCTTGTAACAGTTCAGCCTTTGACTTCCTGTTACAGGCATCAAGTCATGCAAAACCACTTCATGGTGACTTGATGCACCTCAACCATAGTACTATTTCACGGACTTTACAGCAAGTGCAAAGTCCTGGTTGAATTGTTACTCTATCTTCGATTACTCTGCCACTGCCTCTTCCTCAACAGCCTCTTCTGGCACTGCATCGGTCATCATCTCACCCTGATTTGACTCAATCACAGCATCAGCCATAGCAGATACAATTAACTTGACAGCTCTAATCGCATCATCATTTCCTGGAATTACATAGTCCAGTTCTTCTGGATCGCAGTTTGTATCTGCAATACCAATCAGAGGAATACCCAGAGTATGTGCTTCCTGCACACAGATTCTTTCTTTCTTCGGGTCCACAACAAAAATCGCATCAGGAATTTTTGTCATATTCTTAATGCCGCCCAGATTTCGCTCAAGCTTTTCCCATTCCTTCTTAATCTGAATAACTTCTTTCTTTGGAAGAACATCAAATGTTCCGTCCTCCGCCATTGTCTCGATTGCTTTCAATCTGTTAATTCGGCTTCTAATTGTCTTAAAGTTTGTGAGCATACCGCCCAGCCATCTTTCATTTACATAGAACATTCCACAGCGCTCTGCCTCTGTACGGACAGCATCTTGTGCCTGTTTCTTGGTTCCTACAAAAAGGATTGTGCCGCCCTGTGCTACAATGTCAGCTACAGCCTTGTACGCCTCATCAACCTTTCCTACAGATTTTTGCAGGTCAATGATATAGATACCATTTCTCTCTGTGAAGATATAAGGCGCCATCTTAGGGTTCCATCTTCTTGTCTGATGTCCAAAATGAACACCTGCTTCCAACAACTGCTTCATTGAAATAACACTCATGATTTACCTCCATTTTCTGCGGTTCTACCGCGCTTCCGTCCGCTTCTTCTCCATGGGCTACCCAAGGCATGGACCACAAATCTGCAAACGTGAATACTATAATATTTTCTATCATTGCTATGCCTGTGATACTGAACGAAGCACAGTCACAACGTTAATACTATAACACAAAAAGACCTCTTGCGCAGGAGGTCTTTTTGTGTTATAGT
>DEPD01000168.1:0-1556 GCA_002358575.1 Lachnospiraceae bacterium UBA3401
TATTTTGGTTGATTGTATGTTATAATTTTTGTCAGAAATTATCAAATAATGCACCAACCAACATATCAAAAGCACACAAGGAGGAAGTAAAATTTTCAATAAGTAGATCGTTTAGTGCAATGGGCTTTTGTGTTTTCGTTCCCGTCCAGATGATAGCAAGTATACAAAAGAGAAGGTTGAAGAACTCTCAGCAAGACTAGATGGTAAAAAAGTCTGCAATATCCTTCGGGAACAGAGAATAAAATTGGCTGAGGCAAATCATATTGCATTTAAAAGTGAAGAGAGTTTTTCCATAGGACCATGTGCGGGGACATGTGAAAAATGTGATGAAGAATCCAAATATTTAAGAAAACAGATGCAGAACATTCCAGAGGAAAAGCGTGTTTACCCACAGTTTGATCCAAGGGAGGCGGTAGAGCTATGATTGGGGATATTATGACGATTTCTCGTCTTAGAATGGGAACCGATGGCAAACGAGTATCTACATTGGTTACATTCTTTGATTGTCCATTAAACTGTAAATATTGCATGAATGATTATTGTCATAAAAGCAAGCACATTTTTGAAAGTGTTCCGAGAGGGGCGTATACGCCACAGGAGTTAATGCATGTATTAAGAAAGGATGATATCTATTATCGTATGTCTGGGGGTGGAGTGACTTTTGGCGGCGGGGAACCGCTCCTGCAATCGGCGTTTATTCATGAGGTTTGCGAACTGGCAGATGCGTATAGAAACTTCTTTAAATGTTCCTTGGGAATGCGCGGAGCTACTGATCAATGACATTGATGAATAGATTATTGATATTAAAGATATGGATTCTATGATATATGAAAAATATACAGGAGTTAAAATTGACAATTTGATACATAATATTGATAGGCTGAAAGGATTGGTAGATGCATCAAAGTTTCATATAAGAGTTCCGAGGATTCCAGAATTTAACAAAGAAGAAAACATTGAAAACTCTGTAAAATGGATAAAAAATGTTTTGAAAGTAGAGCCAGAAGTATTTGATTATTTTCGGACTGTCCAAGTCCCGGAATTGTGATTCTTTAACCTTGACAAGAAAGGACGATTCAGACTATACTGTAATTGAAGAATCAGATAGAGAAAGGAGTATGGATGCGAAATGAATGTAGAGGATATTCCAATACCATCAATGGCGGCGATTCGGGTAAGTAAAGAAGGAAAATCGGCGCTTTTCGAGACAACGATTATCCAGACAACGGATAATAAATATATATATGCCATGCCAGTCAGAGTCGATCAAAAGCTTGTCAATTTTGAGGCTAAAGGGCTGTTGAAGGAGATAAAAATAGAGTTTGCACCGTTTGAGTTTTATGAATGGAGAAATATTTCCATTATTAGGTTTGTCGAGGATGGGCGGAGCTATCTGAGAATCCGAACAACAACGCCAGGTATTCGAGCAATGGCATGGTCCGATAAGCCCGTGACTTCAACAAAGAAAAAGAAGGAGAGTATTATTAGCGCGGAGGCGCTAGAGGTGGTGAATGCAGCACAGTCAGTCCAAACACAGTCAGGAGGAGAAAGTAAGT
>DEPD01000168.1:1869-3293 GCA_002358575.1 Lachnospiraceae bacterium UBA3401
AGTCAGGAGGAGAAAGTAAGTGAAGAAGACAGCGATTATTGTGGCAGCAGTGGCAGGCAGTGTGCTGACAGCCGGAAATATAAGCGGTGGCAGAACACAGACAAAAAACTCGGATTCCTATGTGGGCGGTGTTGTCGATGAGATCGCAACACAGGCGGCTGATGAACTAAGGAAAGCTTTTACCAGTGAGGTAAGTGATTTTTTTGCTGGTGATGATCTTGCAAAATCCCTTGGTATTAGTGCTGAAGAGCAAAATCAAATTGAGGATTCAATTAAATCTTACATTCGCGATTACAGTATGGATGAGGAAAAGTTGCATGAGGCAAGAGAATCGCTCGAACAGCTTCTTAAAAATGCACAAGACTTTTCAGCAGATGAGTTGCAGGGAAAGATATCAGAAGTTTTTGGTGGAGAATAAGAGAAATTGAAAAACCGCGTGTAAAGGGATTGTTTCCCTGTACGCGGTTTTTTTTCGGTGCATGGACGCAGAGAGGAAGTATGCTGTGGAAAAAAATTCCCAGATTTGATTGTTTTTTGTTGTTTAATTGGTCAACATAACTAAAAAGTTATGTAAATTTGCACAATTTGGAAAATAAGGATTGATTTATAAAATTACATATGCTACTATTTATAAAAAGTAAATAAACATGGAAAGGAATAAGGGGCTTAAATATTTTTCATAACTTATCCAAAAAAATACAAATGTTCGTGGATAAAACTGTTTGTTTACATAATACTAAGGATGATTGTGTTTCTGCGCCGGAATCATTGTGGGAGAAGATGACCGGGAATGAGACTGATCATATATCGCTTTGATTCATCTGATGGTACGGAATGTGCCGGAGGCACCTTGACAACATAACGAAAATAATTAATAGGATTATTGCCTGGGGTATTGTTGGGGACTGCCCGGGTCGGAATAACTTGGATGGGGCAGGTTATCCAGAGCATATCTCATGAAAAAGGGTTGAAAGGGGAACAATAACATGTTAGTAGCGAAGAGAGAAGTATCTGAGAGAATTGATATTTTAAACAAGAAGCCTATGATTCGGAAAAACCAGTCTACTGGAGAGATGGTTGCAGGATTTCTGGACCCTATAACAGGGGCTTTTGAGGTAGCTATGGAGATCAACGATGAGAGGGATATTGATGAGTTCCTCGAAGAGTATGACCTTTCTGTCGTAATGATCTCAAAAATGTAAGGTTCAAAAAAGAGAAAAGTAAAACAATTTTATATGCATAAAGGCGCAGGAGGAAAGCTGTTCGAGCAGCTTGGCGTCTGAGAGAGCGGGCAGACGGAGGTTTGCCTGAATGCAGGGGTGGCAATCAAAGCAAAAGAGACGGGGGCAGATGGGACTGCTCCCGTTTTCTTGATGTAGAAACCTGTGCAGAGAACGATATATATAGTTACTTTTCACACCCGC
>DEPD01000123.1 GCA_002358575.1 Lachnospiraceae bacterium UBA3401
TCTGTAGAAGATTCCTGTTCAAAAGTCTCTGAATTGGATGTCTCCTGCTCGGAAGTCACTTCCGATTCTTCTAAGGGAGAAGACGCCTGTTCTTGACTTTCCTGCTCGAAAATCTCTTCATTCGATGTTTCCTGCTGTCCTGACATTTCTTCGTCAGTCGCTGTTGTGCTGTGCTGCCCATTCTCTGATGTAGCCTTTGCAGTTGCCAACTTTGGATTTGACTGCACGATATGATTCACTGCCTCCGCTAAGCCAGCCTTTTCTGATGCGAGTACAATATTTGGCTGCAACCCTGATGCACTTTCAAGATAGGCTATATTCTGCACTACCTCCACCTGAAGATCCTGTATCGTACTGCCTTCATCCATCACCACAGCGACACCTGCAGCAGGTACATCTGATGAGCCGTGGATCTTTGCTTCAAGGGTTGTCTGGTATCCTGATAATGAAAGTGTTCCAACAAGGGCACATGCCGCTGCTTTCACGCTGTACTTGTTCATGACTATTCCTCCAATTATGGTATCTATGTGATTCTATCGTCAAAGTTCTTCTCTGGCCCTTATGGAACCCTGACAGTTTCTCTTTCCATTATGATTACACAAATTATTACGAATTTGTTACACCCATGAAATAAATTAACATATTTCGCCATAAATGTCAAGATATCTTTTTGCACGGATATGCATTCCCACTACAAAAAATTATTCTTTTTTGAACAAATAATTTGTCTAATTTCGCTATAATCCCCTGTTATTCTTGTATTTTTTTCTTTTTTAATCAGATTTTTCTCATTCTCAACCAAAAGTTTTTTCATATATAAATTTGTAACTTTTATAAAAATTTTATAACTAAAAAAATCTTATTTCGATATCCCTGTGTATAAAAAACTTTGCACAGAGCCAATTGCATTTGCACCGTCAGCGACCGCAGTAATAATCTGACGCATCTGTTTTTTTCTGATATCTCCCGCTGCAAAAATCCCTTTCTTTGAAGTGGCACAGGTTTCGTCTGCAATAACATAACCTTTCTCATCCATCTCTACAAGGTCTTTGCAAAGCTCTGTATCTGGCACAATACCAACGGCAATAAACACTCCATCAACATCCAGTTTGCTTTGCGCTCCACTCTTCTTGTGATAAAGACTTATCGCTGACACCTTATCTGTTCCTATTATTTCTTGAACCTCACTATCCCAGAGAACCTCAACATTTTCAAGGGAGAACAATTTTTTCTGCAAGCTGTCAACTGCCCGAAGCTGATCTCTGCGGTGAATCAGATAGACTTTCTGACAGATTTTTGCCAGAAAAATTGCATCCTCCACAGCTACATCTCCGCCACCAACCACTGCCACTGTGCGTTTTCTAAAAAATGCGCCATCACAGGTAGCACAATAGGATACTCCCATTCCTGTAAGCTCCTTCTCTCCTGGCACATCAAGCAGCGAATGGGAAGCACCCGTTGCGAGAATTACTGCTTTTGACTGGAATATCGTTTTATCTGTATGAATCCGATATTCTACTGTTTCTGCTATTTCTTCAACTGCCTGCACATTCACAGTTATAAACTTTACACCCAACTGATCCGCATGTTCCCGAAACTTGTCAGAAAGCTCACCGCCACTCAGACCAGGCAGCCCAAGATAGTTATCCACCTCATATGTTGTCAAAATCTGCCCACCGCTCAAAGGACTTCTGTCGAGCACCACTGTTTTTAGTCCTGCTCTCACCGCATAAACTGCCGCTCCCATTCCAGCCGGTCCCGCTCCTATAATTACCACATCATACAATTCATTTTCCATTACGTCCAACCTCCGTCCAGCGTTATAATTTGTCCCGTTAAATATTGATTTCCTGTGCAGAGCAATTTTACAAGCTCTGCGACCTCCTCTGCTCGTCCCAAACGATCCAATGGTATTTCTTGTATCAACTGTTCTATATCTTCTTTATCTAAACTTTTGTTCATATCTGTATCAATCACGCCACAAGCAATCGCATTCACTTGAATGCAGCTTGGTCCCAATTCCTTTGCCAGTGCGCGCGTAAATGCATTGACTCCACCTTTAGAGGCTGAATATGCCACCTCCATTGATGCGCCGACAGTTCCCCACACAGAAGAAATGTTTATAATCTTTCCCTGACGCCGTCTTACCATCTCTGGTACTGCATAGCGGCAGGTCAAAAAACACGCATTTAGATTAGTATCAATTACTTCCTGCCATTCACGATAAGTCATATCCGTCAAAAGACCTATATAGGAAATACCTGCATTGTTCACCAGAACATCCAGATATGGAATATCACGAAACATCTCAATCACACTATTCTCATCAGCAATCGAAAAGGTATAACAACAACAGTTAATACCATATTGCTGCTGCAATGATTGTCCTAAAGTCTCCAACTGGTTGCTATTTTCGCGGCAAGTCAGATACAAATCAAACTTTTGCGCTGCAAGCATCTTGGCAATTGCTTTTCCGATCCCCCTTGATGCCCCAGTGACTAACGCTTTTTTCTCATACTCTATCACTTCCTATCATTTCTCCTTCTCAATTTTTTAAACATATTCTAAAAAGATATGAAAATAACTTGCAACAATACAGTTAAATTATTTAAAGATGTTCCACCCCACTCTTTCATTTGCAAAAATCATACTATTGAACTTCTACATCTGATAACACAGCTATTTTTTGCTTAGGAACTGTTCAGAAATTACTTGTGACAAGGACGCCGTATAAATATTCATCTGCAAAGAAAAAATTGCAGGTATAGTGGGCTATGTCAAGATTTTCTAATGCCGCAGATAAACATTTAGACAAGTAACTGTCATGAGTAATTTATTAACAATTCCTTATATAAAGAACACATTGCAACTGCTCAGTTGAAATAATTTTATGATATATTTTATAATTTCTTATCGTTTTTAATAATATCACAAGATCTCAATTTTTAAAAGAGAAAGAGGCTGTCGGGAAACAACTATTTTTATTTTCTAGCTCCTAGCCCCAAAACAAGAGCAGTCATACAGAAATCAAATATTATCGCATTCCTATCGGATACTAGCGGTAAGCAAAATTTCCCCCTATCTCCCGATTGTTTTCCTCATGGAAGAAATGCCAAAGATATATTGGATAAAGATAATCTTTACAAGGACCTGAGATATAAAAATCTATATCCGTTTTTGTCCAAATTTTATTCTGCAAGGCAAAGGTTTGTCCGAACCGTATATCTGCTCTCACTCTGTTCTGTCTGTATAATGCTGACATATTTTTCTGCCACCGTCTCCATCGCTTCCAGCCCAAAGCCGTGATTTTTCACCTCCTCCTTGATCGTCCTGCGCTGTTCTCCCGACAGTTCCTTTGGCGCTACACCGTTTGTACACTCAATGTACAAAAATTTTTGTCTCTTCCATGTCTCCAGCCCGATATATGCTTCCTGCCCTTCCTCCATACGCATACACGCTTCCAGCGCATTTGACAGGAGAATATTCAGATCAACCTCGTTTACTGACAACTGGTCTGGTACATGAATATGGCGCTGCACCGCAACGCCCCTCTTTTTCGCCTGATTCAGCCGGATTCCTACTATGGAATTCAGCACAATATTGGTACTGTAGTTCACGTCCGATGACAACTCCGTATCCTTTATCATCTTCTCTGTATAATTTTTCGCCTGAACGATCTTCCCAGCATCGATCAGCGCATACAACGTTTCCACATGATGCTTCATCTCATGTTTTCTCCTGCGGGAATCCTCATCCACTTGCATGATCATCTCATAATTTTTCACAGCGAACTTGCTACGATCCATTAAAAGGGGTCCTCTTCCTCCACTCTCCTAGCCGCCACCAGACAAACTGCACCACCCAACAGCGTAACCGCATAAATCATTGTCATGCAACACAGACTGATAAGCGGGACGAAATGATACCCGGCTGCGGTGTGGACAGCCTTCCACAGACTGGATAAGCCCCCGCCTGTCTCAGAAGAACTCTGCAGCACCCCAACAAAAAATGTGGCCAAAAAGCAGAGTGCAATGCGCCCCTATGGAACTTTCTGCTGTTTCCTGCGGCTGTCCTATATGGTGGCATTCAGAAGAAACACCGCACCAAAGGCAAGCACCAGTATTCTGGCAACGTTGCCACCGGCAGCATACACAAGAGAGCTTCAGTCTTATTACCCTCCATGTCATTCAAATACAGGCTGAGCGTGAACCTAGACAAAACTTTATCAACCCGTTTCCGCAGACTGCTGTAATAGCCCACTTCCGCTTGTTGCACGCTTATGCCAAACATCGCAGCATACAGCAAAAACAGGGCAAGCACTTTCGGATTCGCCTGTCCGTGATACTGGATGACCGCTGTAAAAGCAGCCGCCTCCAGCAGCAGGCAGCCCATAAATGCCAGCCAGAACGTGGATGGCAGACTGCCTATGACAGCTTCCGCAATGACCGCGTCCCTGCTCTGCAGCATGATGGAAGGTGTCAAGTTATTCAGGTCAGCACTATCAAAGCCTGCCCTGCTGATAGCAGATATTGCCCCAAATATCAAAACCGCCGCCACAAATAGGGGCATATACCCAACAATAAAAACTTCCTTCTTGTACGCTCCTGTTTTATGGTATATGTGTTTCCTATATTCTTGCGTTGGCATGGGCTCTTCAATGCGTGATAAAGCTACGCGTTGGTCCGATAACAATAGGGCAGCGAATAGAATACTTCCACGATCCCGAATGTACGCAGCCCTAAAATATGCCAGCCGAGAAACAACCAGTACAGCACAAAAGCATTCCATTTATATCCCCGCATCATCTCTCTGCTCCTCGAAAAGACTTCCTTGCTGCTCATCTGCGGGTTCTCTGCCAAAAGATACGGTATCATTCTGTATTCATAGGATTTCACAATACCAGAAATCACAAACAATAGTCCCCACAGTCTCATGAAAAGCCCTTTCAGAAACATGGTCTTTATGATATTGCCATATGCATTTCTTAAAGAAAACACGATATTTCCATATGCAGCACAGTTGTCCTGCAGTTGATGAACAACTTTCTGTGCACCGACCTCCAGGGGATAGTATACAAACACGGAGATCAGAAAACCAATCAGATATACTGACACCAGCGCCGATAACACCGCTGCCAGCGCCGCAAGAACCGTCTCCGCCCTCACTGCGCTGACTTCATCCACAAATGCCTTATTTGTTCCCCCGATGACAGCAGTCTGTGAAAATGCAATCGTTGTGGAGCTGCTGCATATCCCAAACACAATCGTCGCCACCAATACCTTCTAGTAATTGATCTTTAACAGCTCTCTCTCATTTGCCTTTAAATTTTCCCGATTCCACATAGCACGCTCTCCTATCTATACTAAATTGAACTCCCTGAAATTTTCACTGTTAGGAATTGCAGGAAAATAA
>DEPD01000176.1 GCA_002358575.1 Lachnospiraceae bacterium UBA3401
TTGTTCTCGAATATTTTATGCAGCTTTTCCGGCTTTGTCCCAGGTTTTTTAGGGCGGACAATGGAATGCAGGCCCATCTCAGTATTCATATATTTATGGATGGTCGTGGTGGTGCTGCCGTACCCTTCGCGCCTTAAATAGACCGTCATGCTGCGGTAACCATCAACACCTTTGTGCCTGTGGTAGATTTCCGCAATCTTTTCCTGGACTGCTGTTTTTTGGGCGTAATAATCCGCTTTCCGGTGTTTCCGGTAGTTATAATAGGCATTCGGGCAGATCCTCAGGCGCCGTAACAGCCAGCGGGTGCCGAATTCTTCATGGTGTTGGTCAATAAACCGGTAAGCCTCGAACCGATTTCTTTTGCAAAGAATACCGCCGCTTTTTTAAGAATGCAGTCTCCTTGCGTAATTCTTCATTTTCCCGTTTTAAACGGAGGTTCTCCTTCATAGAGTCATAATCTTCTTTGGCTTGAAGGCTTGCCTGGCATTCTTTGCTGAATTCGCTGTACCATTTGGAGATGCTGGCTTTGGATATACCATACTCTGCGGTGATGCTTTTGTAGATTCGTCCTTCTTTCTCATGAGGGCGGACAATCTTTTTCTTAAATTCGGGTGTGTAGTTTTGTGACATAATGAGTACCTATCTTCTTATATTTTTGATTATATCTCATTAGCCACTCCCGTTACAACTTTATTATAGCACTTCAATTTACACTTGTATTCCAAAGTCTGAAAATGATGTACGATTGCAAGCTAAACTTGGTAGTAGGAACCCCACGGGTTTGCCTGTGGGAGTAGTCAGGGTGGGATACAAGCCTGACGGGAGACCCAATAATGTATTTTTATCCGCCAAAACAGAAAAAGAATTAAAGGGAAAAATTTTTGAATTGAAAATGAAGATTAAGACAAGTGAAGTAGTAAAGACATCTGATACGCTGCTACGGGATTACGCTGACAGTTGGCTGGAAACATATAAATCATCTGCAAGCATTAATACCAAGGCAATGTACATAAATGCCATCAACTGCCATATTAAGCCTGAAATCGGACATCTACCGCTAAATAAGATTGTCCGGTCTGATATCCAAAAAGTGATTAACGACAGGCAGGATTACCCGAGGACGTACGAAATTATCCGATTGACGCTTGTACAGATTTTAAACAGCGCGATTGATGATAAGTTGCTACATGAAAACGCGGCAAAGAAAGTCACGCTGCCAAAACGTCACAAAGCAGATAAGCGCGCGTTGACAGAACTGGAAAAAGAAGCAATTAAGAAAGCGGATTTTACCATGCAGGAAAAAGCCTTTGTAATGCTGCTGTTTTATTTTGGATTGCAACGCGGAGAATGTCCTGCACTCACCAAGGCAGACATTGACCTGAAGAAAAACACCCTGGCAGTCAATAAGACTGTCGTATTTGACAAAAACATACCTACAATCAAAGACGGCGCAAAGTCTGACGCAGGGAATCGCACATTACCTATCCCAGAAAGCGCAGAATCGTTTTTAAGAGACTTTTTGCGGTCAATTGATAGTTTTTACCTTTTTAAAGAAAAAACGACTGAAACGCTGTCTAAAACGCAGTATGTAAGAATGTGGGAAAGAATCATCAAGAAAATAAACGCTACTGTGACTTCTGACAAGGAAAAGGAAATCAGCACTGAACCTATACAGGGATTGACAGCGCACATATTCTGGCATACTACTGTACTATGTTGTATTATTCTGGCATAAGTCAAAAGAAAGCTGTAGAGCTAATGGGGCATTCTGACTTGAAAATGATAATGGAAGTATATGCGCATCTGGACGAAGAAAAGGAAGCTGTACAGGAGAAATTGAACAAGGCTATTGCACTATAATTCTGCTATAGTAATTTTGCCCGTCAATGCCTTACTTTCTACCATAATAAAAATCGCCTCAAAGCCTAATTTTACAAGCTTTCAAGCGATTTTCCATTCCTGAGGCATCGGGGACTCGAACCCCGGACAACTTGATTAAAAGTCAAGTGCTCTACCACCTGAGCTAATACCCCATATTTATTTCATGTCTTTACAAGATTGACCTATAACACAGTCTTGTTCTGACAAAACTGGGCTAGCTGGATTCGAACCAGCGACTGCAGGGATCAAAACCCTGTGCCTTACCGCTTGGCGATAGCCCAAAAGGGTGGGTACTGGGATTTGAACCCAGGGCCTTCAGAGCCACAATCTGACGCGCTAGCCAACTGCGCCATACCCACCATATATGAGATAAGGCAAGCTCAATCTCAAACGTGCTCGAAGGGATTCGAACCCCCGACCCACGGCTTAGAAGGCCGTTGCTCTATCCAGCTGAGCTACGAACACATCCCACAAAGCAATTTTGTGAAGCAAGCAATTCCTCCTGCTCAAGCGGGTGATGGGAATCGAACCCACGTATCCAGCTTGGAAGGCTGGTGTTCTACCATTGAACTACACCCGCACAAATTGAAAATTGTATTTATAATCGGGGTGACAGGATTCGAACCTGCGACCTCCTGGTCCCAAACCAGGCGCTCTAGCCAAGCTGAGCCACACCCCGTTGTCCAATTTTCATTTTTTATTTCTCACAACGACGAATTTTATTATACATAACAATATTGCTATTGTCAACACTTATTTCAAATATTTTTTAGATTTTATTTCTATCTCTTTTTTAATCAAGATAATGCAAGGTAAATTCTGCCTTGCCGGCGCCATTAAACTCCATAATTATGTATGACGGCTTGCGGTTCTCCTGCCTAGGATATGATAAACTACCTGGATTAATCGCTATAATATTGTCTGAAATATCAATCACAGGTTTGTGTGTATGACCATACATTACAATATCAATCCCCTGGGCAATCGCTTCTTTCTTTAGCATTTCACTGCCCATACTAATATAATAACGATGACCGTGTGTTATCATAACACAATAGTTGCCTATTTGTAAAGTCTTTTCGGAAGGTAAATTGGAAAAAAAATCATTGTTTCCAGCAACCATCTCTACTGGACAGTCCGCTGCTTCTTGAATTATATATTCACTACCTTCAATATCTCCTAAGTGAATGACCAAATCCAACGTTCCTACTTTCTGCAAAACTCTCATGTAATTCTCATTTTTTCTATGTGTATCACTGACAATCAATATTTTCATAATTACTCCCGCACTGTTGTCACATCTGCGCTTTCAACACCTTTTTCATTTCCTCTAGGGCCTTTCCTCTGTGGCTAATGCGGTTTTTTTCCTCCGGTGCAAGCTCCGCAGAATACATTCCATATTCCGGCAAATAAAAGATTGGATCATATCCAAATCCGTTCTCTCCTTTTTCCTCATAGCCAATCCGTCCCTCAATCGTAGCTTTAGTATGGAATGTCCTGCCGTCGGGAAATACCGCCGCAATTGCACACACAAACCGTGCCGTCCGATTCTCGTCTGGAACACCAGCAAGCCGCTCAATCAAATTGGCATTTTTCACTGTATAGGAAGTATTCTCGCCTAGATATCTCGCAGAATAAATTCCTGGTTCCTTGTTTAGATAATCAATTTCGAGTCCAGAATCATCTGCAAGCACAACTGCCTGCACATCATGGTTTTTTAGTTCTTCTGCAATGGCTGCTGCCTTAATAAACGCATTTTCCTCAAAAGTTTTTCCGTTTTCTACAATATCTATATCTACTCTAGCTTCCTTCATAGATTGTATTTCAAGTCCAAGATCTGCTAAAATCATTCGTATTTCTTTCATTTTATCAGCATTTCCTGTTGCAAATATAATACGTTCTGCTTTCATTTTTATCTCTCCATATTATAGACTTATAAAGTTTATTTGTACTTGATATCGTTATTTTTGGGTGGGCGTGGTCCCATAAATTGATAGTAATACGTTTTCATCATGCCGTTATATACTTTTCTATTTTTGTCTGCTTTTCGACCAATATCCCGCTGCGCATCCTCATAAGAAGTGATTAGATAAAGAGACCACGTGTCCAGAGAGCGAAACCGCTCTCCCAACTTTTTATAGAGTGCTGGGAGCGTTGCCTTTTCCTCAAGCCGCTCACCATATGGAGGATTTGTTATAATAAAGCCATACTGCCCTTTGTGTGCGAGGTGTCCTACGTCTTTTATATCAAATGCAATCATGTGCTCCACTCCAGCAAGATGCGCATTTTGCTTTGCAGTCTTTACCATTTCTGGGTTAATATCATATCCTTCTATTTTGACAGAAACAGATAAATCAACTTGTTCCCTTGCTTCTTCATAGCAGTCATCCCACATTTTTTTGTCAATGAGATGCCCCCAGCGAAGCGCCGTAAATCCTCTCTTCATGCCTGGTGCTATGTTTGCTGCCATCAATGCCGCCTCAATTGGTATCGTGCCACTTCCACAAAATGGGTCCACAAGTATTCTGTCGCTTTTCCACGGTGTCAGCATAATCATTGCTGCAGCAAGATTCTCCGCAATTGGCGCTTTTGCAGTATATTTGCGATATCCTCTTTTATGTAGCGACTCTCCCGTCGTGTCAAGTCCCACTGTCACAATATCTTTCATTAGAAAGACGCGAACTGGAAAGCTCTGTCCTTCCTCGGCAAACCAGTTTACATGATAGATCTGCTTTAGCCGCTCCACCATCGCCTTTTTCATGATGGATTGTATATCGGAAGGTGAAAAAAGTTTACTCTTAATGCTGGCAGCTTTTGCCACCCAAAACTTTCCATCTGAAGGAATAAATTCCTCCCACGGAAGCTTTTTGGTATTTTCAAACAATTCCTCAAAAGTCTCTGCACGAAAACTTCCCACTTTAATTAAAATTCGCTCAGCAGTTCTCAGTCCTATATTGGCACGGCATATCGCCTCATCATCACCAATAAATGTCACTCTTCCGTCTTCCACATGGGACACATCATATCCAAGTTCTGTTATTTCTCGCTTTAATAACGCTTCCATTCCAAAGTGACAAGGTGCAATCAATTCATATCTCTTCATCTTTTATTTTACGCTCCACTTTTCTAAGAATTCCTGAATCATGTTTTCTTTTAATATATTATATTCATTAACTCTATCTGTCAAATAGAATTTCGAGTAAAGCCAATCCGATATATAGGTATGCGCAGCGAAAAAGGCAAGACTTGTATTTAAGTCTTGCCTTTTTCCGTTCCAGCAACGATTATTTGTTGTTATTGCTGTTCTTGCAGTTCTTCTGATTATTCTCAGAATTGCTGTTGTTTGTGCTGTTAGAATTCTGTGAGTTCTGAGAATTCTGATAGCTGTTATTTGACTTGTTCTGCTCGTTGTTGTTTGTTCCAGACATAATGATACCTCCAATTATTTGGGATTGAAATCCCTTTTTTTGACATACAACTGCTTTCATATTTATTTTGCATGTCATTAGCATCTGTTTTATGCTACACAGATATCATTTGCACAAATGCACTTTTTTATTCAAGAATTTTTATTTACATATCATGTTAACTTTAGATACACTGCCCAAATCTGACAATTATTGTTTGTTAAGTTTTATTTTCAGAAATTAGTTGACCTTTCCGAACATACTTGATATACTAATATTAGTAAAGAGATACTCCTTCAATCCTCTTTACAACCCTTATATATTAATTATTTATACTCCCCTTAATGGAAAACGACCTTTCGTGTAAACGGTCGTTTTTCTTTTTTATGCGCAGACCCGTGCAGAGGAAATACGCCGCTAAGACGGTGCACAAGTAGGAGAAGATGGGACTTTCTTACTCGATTGCGCACGCTGATGCAAAAGAAATACGCCATTGCATGGCGCATCGGCAGCGCGCGAGTAGGGAAAGACGAATCTTCTCTACTTGATTTTTCTCTGCCACCAGTTGCGAACAGCCCGAAATAAAAAAACAATCAACATACAGGCAATAATGTATGGCGCTAAAAATATAAATATCCGAAATATCCCTGAGAGGATTAACAATACCACTACCACAACAATACAAGTGATAAGCCCTCTTGGAATCCGACTGTGCTTTTTCTCCTCAGCATCCGCATAAGTGTCAGTTTCGGAGTATGTGTGTGATGAACTAAAATTTCCATAATCGGCTCCGTCCCGACTCTCAGACGCAAATTTTCTGCTCTCCTCAATCGTTTTTGCCAAAAGTCTAGGATCGCCGAGTGCATGTAGCACATCAGATTCACTTTTGCCCGTCGCCGTTTGACTATTGATATATGACCTGTAATAATTTACATTCTCCTGTATCAGATTCTCTGACACTTTGCCATCTAGCGCATCCTGAAATTGCCTTAAAAATTCCTCACAGTTCATAAATAACCCCCAAATATCTACCTATGCCTGATCCATTCCTCTGCCCATCGTTAACCTTTTCACATATGTTGCAGGTTCTTTCTTCATATCAATCATGTCTCTAAACGCGTGAAGAACCATTCTTTCCTTATTGCAAGCTGCTGTATTCTTACCCGATTCTCTGATAAGATTATATCGGTTCATCTGCCATATATACAAATCAGTCAGACCATATCCCTCACAGCGCACCTTGTCCATCAGATAATGATGTTCCAAATAAAATACTAACTCCTCTGTCAGCCCGGAATCAAATACCAACTCTTCCCAGAGCACATCACACCACTGTCTTGACTCACATGCAAGTTCTCCAAGTGCCATAAGTCCCTCGTAGGCTTTGACACGCCTGGCATCATACAATATTCCTGCCATCTCACTGCCTCACTTTTATCACAGTTCCATATACTTCCAACTTTATTTTCCAAAAAACAAGTCATTGTTGTAATACAACAACAGCACTTTATAACTTTTTACATTTTACTTAGGAATTGTAGGAAA
>DEPD01000055.1 GCA_002358575.1 Lachnospiraceae bacterium UBA3401
AAGCAGGAAGCCCATTGGCTTTAAACAATGGGTAGTTCACATGGCAGATACGTTAGCGATTGATATATGTATTCAAGAGAAATGAGTTTGTATGCTGATGTACCATCTCTTACGATGGCGGAAAAAATTGCAGAAGAAGCAAAGAATTATTGTGGGATAGACGGCAGGGCATAGTTAGAGGAAATAAAGAGACTGCATAATGCAGGGGTGTATAGGCAAGAGGAAGCGATAGAAGTTCAATATTTTGCAATTGGAAAATGGTGTATTTGTGGAGTTCCATATGAGTTAATGGTTGAGTTTGCTCTTGAGTCAATGAAGAAATTAAATAATCCGTTCTTTTATGTAAATGGATATACAAATGGATGTTTGTCCTATTTTCCCACAGAAGAAGAGTATGATAAAGGCGGCTATAAAGTTTATTGGTCTATATTAATATACTACAAATATTTCAATAGAGTTTTTCCTTTTGAAAGAGATTCGGCAAGTAAACTTATTGCGTTTATTCTCGGGAATGCACTGATAACGGAGTGATATTTTCCCTTAGTGATACTAGCACCATGTAATAAAAGAAGTTAAAGAGAAAGCTGATATTTTTGCTACCATATATTTGAAACATAGGTTGTTAATTTTATAGGATTTGTTATAATATGAGCGTGGCAACATTTTAGCAACAGAAGAACAGATACCAGTTCCCTGATATCTGTCCATAAATCCCTATTTAATTTTCCGGCTCGATCAAACCATAGGTATTTCCTTTACGCTTATATACTACATTAACTTCATCTGTCTCTGCATTGCAAAATACATAGAAATCATGTCCAAGAAGCTCCATCTGGACACATGCATCCTCTGCGTACATCGGTTTAATATCAAACTTCTTGGTACGCACAATCCGCACTTCATCGTCATCCTCCTCATAACCGCTCTCTATGAAATCGGTCCGCAGGCTTGCTGCCCCTGCCTGCTGGTCTGCCCTGAATTTATTTTTATATTTTTTCAACTGGCGTTCGATCACTTCCGCCGCAAGGTCAATCGATACATACATGTCATTGCTGACCTGTTCCGAGCGGATAATAGTTCCTTTCACTGGAATGGTGACCTCTATCTTTTGACGTTCTTTCTCGACACTTAATGTCGCATGTACCTCCGTTTCTGGCGTAAAATACTTCTCAAGCTTGCCGATCTTGTCCTCAACTGCCGCCTTTAATCCAGGCGTAACATCGATGTTTTTTCCGCTGATAATAAATTTCATTACGTCCACATCCCTTCGCTCTTAATTAACAATTAAGTCTGTCCCTTAATTGTAAGTCGATTATACCATATCCCTTTCTTTTTTCCAATATCTTTTGACATTTATTCTAAAAAAATTAGATTTCTTCACTCTTTTTTATTCACTTTTTGGTATATCCTATTGCCGTGCGCAAATAATTCTCGAGCTATTGTTTGTCAATACCTTTGTGATAAGTTTTCTCCAAAAACACAATTTTCATGCATTTTCACAAAACATACATACGTTGATAAATTTTCCCTTATCCACAAGAAAACCTGTTCATTGTTGTGGATAATGTGGATAACTTGGTGCATAAGTCTATTTTTCAGTATTTTTTATCCTTTTTCCTGTGGATAAGTCGCGAATGTCTTCTGCTTTCCTCTTTCTGTCACAATATTTTATTTCACATTTTTTGTGCATTTTTCCCAACTCTATAAATCTAAATAATTACATCGTCAGCGACATACTTCCTCTGTATCGATCTGCGCAATCGAGTAGAGAAGTTCCATTTTCCCTACTCGTGCGCTGGGCGTCCGTCAGTTTACAGACATATTTCATTTGGACGCCCCTGCGCATAAAAAGAATGACAGAAAAATCTGCTTTTCCTGTCATTCAAATTACTATGTATCCTATTTTTATAATTAGAAAATTCTTCTCACTGTCAGAATATTCCGATATGTTGCACTGGAAACAATAATTCCAGTCTTTGATGTGCTGGCATGAACAATTTGTCCATTTCCAACATACAAGCCTACGTGACCAGAGTAGCATACAATATCACCTGGCTGTGCATTTTGCAATCCTCCAACATCATATCCTTTACTTCTCAATGCAGAAGAAGAATGTGGCAGACTCACACCAAAGTTAGCATACACACTCATAACAAAACCAGAACAATCTGTGCCGTTTGTAAGGCTTGAACCACCATATACATACGGATTGCCTACAAACTGTGTCGCGTAGTCAATTACAGCTTTTCCCATTTCACTGCCGCCAGACGAAGCTGCTGTATTTCTTGCCGCTTCAATTGTCGCCTGATTTGCCTCAGATTTCTCAGCTTTATTCGCCTGTGTCTCCGCTTTCTTCTGAGCACGCGCTGCCTCTGTTGCAGCCGCAGCCGCCCGTGCTTCCTCACGCGCTCTCGCCTCTTTGGCAAGTCTCGCTTCTTCCTCTTCTCTTGACTCTGCATGCACAAAATCAGTTCTGAGATTTACATAGTCTCTTGAAACGTAGCCGTCGCCTTCTTCTATTGCGATTTTAACCCATCCATCAAGTTCTTCTACTACAATTAGTTCCTCTTCAATTGGAACAAGACCGAGCACAGAAGACTCTGTACTTGCCTCTTTCCGAACCTTCAGTGTCGTAGTATTGACAACAGCATAAGTTGTTCCCACTTCCTTTGCGAGCGCCTCTGCTTCCTCTCCTACAACACAATATTCCCCTTTGACATATCCAGTACAATTTCCTGAAACAATCTTGTACCAGCCATCTTTCTCCTCGATAAACTCACCGACAGACTTATCATAAAGCTTTCCGACAATCTCACCCTCTTCGCTCGGAAGGCTTCTGACATTCACATAGTTGGTTACTCTCGCAATCACAAGCCCAGAAAAATCCTGCTCATCTGTCCGTGTCTCTGTCTCCTCCTCTTCCTCACTGATCTCGACATTATCATAAGTATCTGTGGCAGAAAAACCTGCACTTGTCTGGAAATCATCTTCCGTACTTGTTGGCTCCTCTGTGGTTTCTTCCTCGCTTGTCTCCTGCTCTGAAGATTCCTCTGTAGAAGATTCCTGTTCAGAAGTATCTGGATTAGATGTCTCCTGCTCTGAAGATTCTT
>DEPD01000128.1 GCA_002358575.1 Lachnospiraceae bacterium UBA3401
AACTCTAATTTCTGTCTGGATGGAGCACTAGATATTTACTGCTAATTATGATTTTGCAAGCCATACGAAAAAACGTATATATACTATTTCTTATTTTTATAGCATCTTATAAAATTACAGTTTCGTGTCGACAAAAATTGCATAGATTGCTTTGATTGCAGTCTCAAAATCCTCATTCGCTACACCGATAATAACATTCTGCTCACTCGAACCTTGATCAATCATTCTTACATTCACATTTGCATGGGCAAGCGCCGCAAAAATTCTGCCCACTGTTCCGCGCTGCGATTTCATACAACGTCCCACGACAGCAATCAATGCTAAATCCGATTGAATATCAACATTGTCTGGACTGACTGCCTTGTTAATTCCTGATAGAATATTCTGCTCTTTATCAACGAACTCTGACTGATGCACCATCACATTCAATGTGTCGATCCCTGAAGGCATATGCTCAAAAGAAATATTATATTCTTCAAATACTTGAAGTACTTTTCTTCCAAATCCAATCTCAGAATTCATCATATCTTTTTCTATATTAATAGAAGCAAATCCCTTCTTCCCTGCTATTCCTGTAATTGTATACTTAGCTTTCTTGCATGTATGACCGACAATCCATGTCCCTTCATCCCCCGGCTGATTTGTATTTTTAATATTAATTGGAATCCCTTCTTTGCGAACCGGGAAAATCGCCTCCTCGTGCAAAACATTAAATCCCATATAAGAAAGTTCCCGCAATTCGCCGTAAGTAATAATGTCAATCACCTTAGGATTCTCAATAATGCGTGGGTCTGCAACCAAAACACCAGACACATCTGTCCAGTTTTCATAAACATCTGCCTGTATTGCTTTTGCTACTATTGAGCCTGTAATATCAGAACCTCCTCTTGAGAAGGTCACGACAGTACCATCCTCTTTTGCGCCATAAAATCCTGGAATAACAGCTCTCTCCACACCTTCAAGTCTCTGAGAAAGCAACTCCTGTGTCTTTGCCGCATCAAATACCCTGTCCTCATTAAAACGAATATATTCCGCTGGGTCAATAAATTCATAGCCGAGATAACTTGCCATAATTATTCCATTGAGATACTCACCACGACTCGCCGCATAATTTGAGCCTGCTTTCCGCTTAAAGTTATCAATAATCTTGTCAAACTCTGGGGATAAATCCAGCTCAAGCTTCAATCCGTCAATAATCTCCTGATAGCGATTCTCAATCTGTGCCATCTCCGCATTAAAATTATGATCTCGCTCTGCCAGTGCATAGCACACATAGAGCATATCTGTTACTTTGGTATCCTTGTCAAATCGTTTTCCCGGCGCTGATGGTACCACAAACTTTCTGTCTTCATCTGCATGAATAATATTTCCGACTTTCACAAACTGTTCTGCACTCGCCAGTGAACTTCCGCCAAATTTCACTACCTTTTTCATCTTATACAATTCCTTTCCTGCAATCAATGCCAAAACATTGCATTTTTCTCTGTCTCTTTATTATTATTCAGAAATACTGTACGTGTTCTAATCTACTCTAATCATGGACAACACACTACCAAATTCCATTACCTTTTCTTTATATGCTGCCTCTGTCATCTCTTCCGTAACAAAACCGCATTCACCATCTGCCACTCCTGTGAGCATCTCAACTTCGCCAAACACCTTTTTAATTTGTTCCTCATCTGTTAAGGAAACACGCACAAAAAACTTTCTCATAGCGCCATCAATCGGAGAAATCTCAAGTTTCTCCTCCTCCCATTTGATATCTAGGTGTTTGCCAATATGCCTTGCACAGTCCAGAACATCCGCCACAACCGCACTCGCCGTCGCAAGCTTGCCTGCGCCTTTGCCATAATACATTGTCTCTCCGCCCATATTTGCGTTTATCAAAATGGCATTAAACACTCCTTTTACTGCATAGAGCGGATTCTCTGTATTCACAATAAACGGCGCTACAATCGCATAGTGCTTATCGCCTTTTTTGATGCTCTTTGCAAAAAGTTTGATGGTTGCACCTAATTTTTTCGCATAGGCAAAATCTATATCCGTGATTGCTGTAATCCCCTCTGTAGTAATATCTCGAAAATCAACCTTTTTTCCATATGCTAATGATGTGAGGATTGAAATCTTTCTGCAAGCATCATATCCAAGAATATCAGCATCTGGATTTTTTTCTGCATATCCTTTTTCCTGTGCTCTTGCCAACACTGTGTCAAAAGCAAGCCCCTCTGTCTCCATTTTGGTCAGTATATAATTGGTAGTACCATTTAAAATCCCTGTAATAGAAAGAATTTCCTCCTGCGCAAGAGATGTCCTTAGCGGTCTGATAATGGGTATGCCGCCGCCTACACTCGCTTCAAACAGATAACTACATTGGTGTTTTTCTGCAATCTTTATCAACTCTGGTCCATGCTTTTCCACAAGCTCCTTATTGGAAGTACATACACTTTTGCCGTGCTCAAGTGCACTTTTTGTAAAATCATATGCTGGATACTCACCACCCATAGTCTCACATACAATTGCTACTTCTGGATCATCAAGAATCACATTGATATCATGAACCAATACTTCCCGTACTGGATCTCCTTCAAATTTTCTTAAATCGAGCACATATTTGACTTGTATCTCTTCCCCCAGTTTACTAGAAATCACATCTTTGTTCTTTTTGAGGACTTCATATACACCGCTTCCCACTGTACCATATCCCAATATTGCTGTCTTTACCATTTTACACTGACCTCCTGTATTTTCTCTGCTCATTCCCTGCCCAACACCTTAACATTGTGCACTCCTTTTCGTTGCTCCATCTTTGTCACCATCGCCGACACATCACTGGTGACATCCAATATCTGAATGCTTAGCGAAAGAGATGCAATGCCATTAATCGGTATTGTCTGATGTATTGTGAGAATATTAGCGCCAAACTCTGCCACTACTTTCAGTACGTCTGATAAAAGCCCTGGCTCGTCATCCATTCTACAGGCCAGTGTAAGCGTTGTTCCCTGCGCAGAATCATGAAACGGGAAGATATCTTCCTTATATTTATAATAAGAACTTCTGCTTATTCCTACTCGCTCAACTGCTTCCTGCACCGATGACACTTTTTGCGTCTCTAAAAGTCTATTCACCTCGACCACCTTCAACAAAACCTCTGGCAGGGCTCTCTTTTTTACAACAAAATAGGTTGTTGACTTTTCCATATGCTCTTCATTTCCTTTTCCTAATACACAACAACAATCATGTTTTCCTAGCAAGGACATTTGTGCGTCACTGCAATACATATTATCATAGTACACAAAAAAGTGCAACCCATTTGTTGCACTTTTTCAAATACACTAAATCAAGTAGGAGAAGATTACTTTCCCTACTCGCGCACCGCCGCTGTGCCATGCAATGGCATATTTCCTCTGCATCGGCGTGCGCATAAAAAGATGATAGATTTTTCTATCACCTAAAGCTACTGTTAATAAACCCACGAAATCCATTTTTCCAAATATGAAATCCATTCACTCTCTTATACAAATAATTTGCTCTTATAAATGATATTAGCACAACCGTCAAAAAAAATATCAAATCATATCCAAACTTACTCTTTGTAATTAAAATAAATATTATATTTATAAATCCTGCAAGAAAATAAGCAATACCAGAAAGAAAAGACATTCTCCAATTTCCATACTCAAAAGTAGCAAACAATCCACCCAAAACAAGAGACACCATCTCTGCAGTTTGTAATGCTGGAAGTTTCGTATTATCTGTTTTCCACATAGCTATCAATGCTAAAATTCCCATAACGAAAACAAATAATCCTACGTATTTTGTAAGCCAAAAACCATTCGTCCCTGATGGTATTTTATTTTTGTCCCATAAAAGTACATTTGTTTTACTTGCCAAATCTTTTGCAGATCGTGTAAAAGTATTATTCGTCATTACAACAGCAACATTGCAATTATAATACCTTGCTCCTGCAAAAGCTTCCTGAACCGCGTGGTTTCCGACAGGAGAAGAATAGTGTTTGCATTGTATTCCATACTTTTTTCCTCCGCTGTATGCAATAACATCTATCCCTTGGTCACCGCTGCCTTTTGTGACTGTTACATTATAAAAACCTTTACTTTTTAGCCGTTTTGCGCATTGATGTTCATATTGATGTCCGTTCATTCCTTTTTCCTCCTAAAGTATATTTTTTCAATATTTTATCACATTTTTCGACAAAATAAAACATTTTAGAATAAAAAGAACACAGAAAACGCACGATTTTACACACAGATCAAAGGAGTAGTTTTTATATATTTTTATCCACAGTATTTCTAAAGGCTGTTATTTTTATACATTTTTTTAGGATGATTAATATTGGCAGAGTACAACAAACATTCTTATAGACGCTACGTTAACTTCTTTGAGAATTTTTGCTATCTGCATAGCCCCCTTTCCAACGATACATAAATCAAAAATGCGTTTCACCACAGCGGCAGCTTTCTCTGTCGGCTTCCTTTTTTCCTAAGAAAGCCGCTGTCCTTGATTTCCAGTTCCCATTCCATTCTTTCCTTTTCGTATTTGTCAAAATAAGAAGTTTCGGAGCAAGCATAGGAAAAGGGCAGCAGGTACAGCGGGGGCTTTGCGGCGGCTGGCGCAGCTACATCGGCAGTGATGGCGTTAGGAACAGCTTCAACAGGAACAGCAATTGCGTCACTTAGTGGTGCGGCTGTCACAAACGCTACTCTGGCAGCACTGGGCGGGGGTGCACTTTCAGAAGGCGGTGGTGGAATGGCTTTAGGTTCTGCTGTGCTTGGTGGTGCAACATTAGGTGCAGGACTGCTTGCAGCAGGTGTGAGCTTTAATGTGACTGGAAGCAAATTATCGGATAAAGCGGATGAAGCGTGGCATCAGATGAAGAAAGCCGAGGATACAATCAATAAAATATGTAGCTATCTGGATGATTTAAAAGGTACAGCAAAGACATATGCTACTGCTTTAGAGTCAGTAAATAAGGCATATACAAAATAGAAAGGTTTCATATACAATCTATACGCTTCGTAAGGTAAATTGGAATAAGTTTTCAGAAGAAGAAAAGATAGCAATAAAAAATTCAATACTGCTTGTTGGACTTTTACGCAAGATGTGTAAGGTAAGTTTGGTGAAAAAAGCAGAAATTTCTGATGAAATGAACGAGGTGAATCGGACGGAGGTTGAAAGAACAATGCAGGAGTCTGGACAGGTATTAGGGAGTCTGGGATTACAGGGGTAAGATTGTTGGTTAAATGAGTTTGAAATAATTTGAGTGTATTAAATTAGTAATAAGGCGCTTTCTTTTAATACATATATTAAAAACAAAGAGGAAAAACTTATGGCAACAAATGTTGAAAGCATGTTCTACACAAGAGAAAAAGATCGAGATTTACACAAGTTTATATAAAATCCTTGTAGAACAGTCAGAAGATTATCCAGTTGCATAAAATAAGGGATTCAGAAGCTTTTATGGCTTTTGGATTCCTTATTTTTCTACAGTTCCTAAGATATAAGGCTGATGCAATTATAATGGTCATTGAAATGGATTGATGGATTAAAAACAAGGATTATCTTTGTTATGAAACACCAGAAAGCTGTCAACATAACAAAAAGAGCTGAAATTCTCCAAAAATATAGAGCCTCAGCTCTTTTTATGCGCAGATCCGTGCAGAGGAAATATGCCGCTAAGGTAACACACAGGTTGCACGGCGAAAAGGGAAGACGAAACTTCCCTTCTCGGTTGTACACGGACGTCGAGAGGAACTATGCAGCGAAAGAAGCCCGCGTCTGGTACGACAAATAGCTTTTTAGAGCGGAGACGGAGGGATTCGAACCCTCGTATCAGTAAATACCGATAAACTGATTTCGAGTCAGTCCCGTTATGGCCTCTTCGGTACGTCTCCAAAAATATAATGTTTTATTTTGCTTGTGTAGTCTGCGCTGTACAGCGATTACAGAAACGAATTACATATAAATGGATTATAACAGAAAATATATTTTATGGCAATGGTTATTTTTGTGGCGTTAACAGATCGTCTATATGGGGGTACTGTTTAAACAACAATGTCATTTAGTTAAGTTTTACCTTTTTGATATTTAGGAACTGTAGAAAAATAGAATTTTTGTGTGGCTTTTTGGATTTGTTTAATTATAGTAGAGAAATATTTTTATAAGAAATATAAAAAAGTGTAGCTTTTTGGGGTACTGTGTTGTGTTCTTAATGAAGGAGGTACGAAATGAAATCAATAAATAGAAAAACTGTAGAGGAAAACTTGATATCAGAATGTATAGTGGAAGCAAGTTTGGAATTAGAATGTTTTGATTCCTTGTATGAGAAAGTGATTTTAAGAAATTCAGAGATGGTTTACAGATTGGCTTACTCCCTTGTTAGAACCCGCGCTGATGCAGATGATATTTATCAGGAGGTTTTTTTGCGTTACATGCAGAAAGACCCCATATTTGAAAGTGTAGAACATGAAAAGGCATGGTTTTTGCGAGTGACAATTAATTGTAGCAAGAATTTTTGGAAATCGCCCTGGTTGCAGCGGAGAGTTGCGATGGACATGGAAGACATGGATGAGACTGTGGCAAAAAACACAGAACTAATGTATGGAGAAGGTGAAGAAACTTCTATATTGATTGATATAGTTAAACAATTATCTAGAAAATATCGTGTTGTGATTCATCTATTTTATTATGAAGAATTGTCTGTTGAGGAAATTGCAAAGATTACAAAAGCGAAGGCATCCACTGTGCGGACCAGGCTGACAAGGGCGAGAAGACAGTTGAAAAATCTGTTAAATAAAAATCAAGAATGGATAGGGGAGAGGCTTTAATGTTTAAGAATCAATATAAAGAAGCATACAATGCCATTTGTCCATCACAGGAGCTTGTTTCGGAGATGGTAAAACGGGCAAAGGCAGAAAAAAATGGTGATGGAAAAAAAGTTAAAAAGAACAGATTTGTGCCAAAAGCGGCATTGATTGCAGCGGCGGTTGTTGTCTGTTTTGTGACAGCAGTTCCAGTCTGCGCAGCACATATACCAGCATTTTACAGGATTGTAGAATTTCTTTCTCCTGCGTTAGCAGACCAGCTTGTTCCAATTGAAAAGAGCAGTACCAGCCAAGGAATTACAATGCAAGTGGAAGCGATTAATTTAGTGGGAAATCAGGCAGATATTATTCTATCGCTGCGAGATGCAGAGGACAGTGAACAAGATTTGGTGCATGGCGTGATGGATTTGTATGACAGTTACGGATTATCGGATTACACCAATGATAGTGTGATTGGAGGATGTTATTTTTTAACTTATGATGCAGTGGAGGATAAGGCATATTTTCAAGTGACAGTTCAGGCTGAAAAGGCGTATCAGGCGGATAAGCTTCAATTTTGGGTACGTTCTGTTTTGTGTAATAAGTACGAAGAAACAAAAGATGTCGATTTGTCGGGCATTGTCGATACAGCGAACACAAAATGGGTGACGTTGAGTGGCAGTGGTGGGATTTTATCAGAGGAGGAGTTGCCAGATTCCCTGCGAGGAGATTCCGGCACAGCAGAGGATCTGCCCAGAACTAAAGTTTTAGACGAATTAAAAGTAGCGGACTGTGCAGCGGATGATTTTACTGTGACAGGCATTGCGTATATGGATGGTGTATTACGCGTTCAGATGTGCATGGGAGATAACTGGCGTTCGGACAGACATGTTGAATTGTATTTGCGGGATTCTGACGGAAATGAGCGCTATTCCGATCATAGTGTAAGCTGGAATGAGGAGATAGGAGATACCAGCTATTCGTTTTATGAATTTTGGTATATTGAGGATATTGCAGAGATGGAGGAATATTCTATGTATGGTATTTTCCATAATTCTGGAGAATTAATTGAGGGAGATTGGACTGTAACATTTCGTGTAGGGGATTGACAATTAAAAGTAGAGTGGTAGAATAAATAAAAATAAGGAAAGGAGAGCGCAGTATGAATGGATTGGGTTATGTTCCGATTTGCAGCAGCAGTTCCATGTCAAAAACATGCAAAAAGTTGTTCTTACGGGATTACTGCGCTTTTTTTGAGATGGTTTTATAAACATTTGTTTAAAATTGGTAGCGCCGTAGTGATTCCGTAACAGTTTGACTGGATTGAAAGGTTGAGCTGTTTTTTATTTGCTTACAATACAAATCGTTACAATTCACATCCATGCCAGATTTCATATTGATTTCGGATGATTTGGTGTGAATTGCAACAAATGATGCACACAAAATGCCACA
>DEPD01000111.1 GCA_002358575.1 Lachnospiraceae bacterium UBA3401
TTTGCATGGCTTGATGCTTGTAACAGGAAGCCGAAAGCTGAATTGTAACATTATTTTCCAGTTAATTTTTCTGCAATCTCCTGCCAGCTCGCTCCGGCATTAATTGTGATCTTTCCTATATTAAGCTTCTTGTCATATCCATGCTGCATCAAAAATGCATCATACTCGGACGCATTCTCAATCACCCCTGCATTAAACAGCTTTCTGGAAACTGTTCCAGAATCATCACCCTTTGTAATGTCAATCTGAACCGCATCGCTCTCTCTGGTCGGAATAACGGTGGTAGTCTGGTCAGAGACTCCGGTTGTCGTGTCTGTCGGCTGCTCCTCTGACTCTGGCAATGCAGAGCTGCTAGAGTCAGTCTGCTCCGCGTCCTTTGCCGCATCCAACACAGATTGAATCTCTGCCTCTTTCTCCTCATCTCTGTTAGCGGGCGGCTCTGTCGGTTCTGGGGCAGTCGCCACATCTGTTGATTGCTCCTCTGTCGTTTCTTCTGGAAGTCTATTGTCTTCTCCAAGTCCATATTCCTTTAAGACAGACACCCTCGCATCAGCAACGGCACTCCTAGTGTAAGCTCCCATCACCACTGCAGTAATTAAAATGCCCAGACCAAGCCCCCTTAACATATATTTGAATTTCATTATACAGCCCCCTTAAACAGATTGATGACTAGCTTTACCTCCCCAACTCCAAGACCAAGTTCTTTGGCAATATCCACATTAGAATAACCTTCTTTATAAAGCCTTAAAATCCTGTCATTGTTGTTTTCTACTGCTCCTGGAAAAACATCCTGAGGCTTTATCATACCTGCTATATCTTTCTTTACGGGTCTCTCAATATGTGGTGCCTGATCCACAAAAGAGTACACCTCCACAGGCCGAATCTCTGCCGGTTTTACATCCACAACCTTCATATCCTCAGGGCGAGAACCAAATGTCTGTAATTCTGCTGTACTAACAGGCGCAATACCCGTATTCTCCGGCACAGGCTGCATATCATTTGACATGACAACATCTGCCGACAAGATTTCTACACTTTTTACTACAAGCGGACTCAGTTCCATCGGTCTGTCAACCTGCGTCTTTTTGTCAAAGTTTAACCCCAATGCACCGATATCCAACGCGCGGGCATCCACCTGCCGATGAATCTGCATCTCCTGCTGCATTGGAAGAATAAGCCTTGCCATCTGCCGACGCGCATACTCCTTTTCCTGTGCTTCCTTATCCAACACAGCGCGGTCTGTACTGATATTTTTTCTTGCCAGTTCTTTTTCTCTGGCCTCAGCATCTTCTTTTGCCTTGGCTGCAAGGGCAAGCGCCGCCGCATTCGCTGCTTCCTCGGCTTCTTTCGCCGTTTTATCCACATGTTTTATTGTCTCTTTAAGATTATTATGCTTATCATTTAGCATATCATACAGAAACACAACTTCCTGATGTGACTTGTTAATATCTGCAAGCACTGTTTCTGAATATTCGCTAATCGCCATTATCTTTTCGTTTGAAATGCGTTCTGACGCGCGCTCAGTCTTTTCCACGGCATACTCAAGTGTCTCATCTACAACTTCGGTGACTCGTTCCTTTGCATCTCTCATCTCTTTCTCTATAACGCTTCGAATAAGCTCCACATCTACTTCCTGACCACCGTCATCTGACTTTCCTCTGACTAAAAAACTTCCTGCAAAAGCACACGCTCCAAATGCTAACAGCGCAATCTCCAACCAATTCATCTGTTACCAAACCTTTCCAATCCTCTACAACGTACCAAAAAACAAACACACCTATATTTTTATGTCAAATCCACCCTCGGATTTCGCGACAACTCTTCCGTCACCTTTTATTTTCTTCCTGCGTTTTCCGCCGTCACCCGAATAGCCGTTATGACCTTTCTCTTTGGCATCAAAACGCTCCTCTTTAAATGAGGTTTCATCTGCATGAACGACCTGTTTTGCCATCTGTTGTTCTTTCTTTTCTGCCTGAACCTGTATATTTCCTTGGTCCACAACACCCTTCTCAACCTGTTTTACCTGATTGTGCAAAACATTATCTGTCTGCTGAATACTTCCATTAAGCAGTATTGGACTTATAGCCATTTTTATCCCTCCTCTGGGCCGCTCAATTTACAGGGCGATATCATATTTCGATTTATTGTAATATATTTCGACAAAAAAGGCAATAGCCCCTACAAATTTGTAGAAGCTATATCTGCATCTTTTTTGTACAAACGACAAAAAGTGTATTCGTTTTTTACTGTCATTGTAGCTCCAGAAATCGCCACAGCAACTCCTTGGTACATTGTTCCGCGGACATTAATATACGACATTCCCTTATTCTTTAGCATCTTATCAAGCTTTTCAATCTCTTTTAGCTCTTCCTGGATTTTCATTTGGGTCTCTGCAAGAGTCACCTGTAACATTTTGGCATTTCTTAATTGTTCTTGCGTCAACTTAACACCCTGTTTTAATCGGGTAGTAATATCTTCCAGAGATTTTTTTAACTTCGGTATGGTTTTTGATTTTTCTCCCACACTTTTTTGAAGCTCTGCGAGACGTTTCTTGGCGCTCAAGTCACTTCCTACCTCAACAATAGTTGAAGCTCCCATAGGTGAGCCTACATTTTTTGCATTAATTGCCATTTTGGCCATTACTTTTCCGCCTGTAATCAAGCCTTTTCCTGCGTCTGCGTTGACATTTGTACCCGCAAAAACTTGGGCGTTTACAATCTGTTCTGCCTCTACAAACCCGTCTGCCTCCACCTCCGCGGCGGAGATAAACTTTGCGACAATATTTCCGCCAGCTTTCAGCCTGCCTTTGTTCTGCCCATGCATCCCTCTGGCAATAATAATATCTTTGCCAGCCTCTATCACTGCACCTTCCACAACACCTGTCACAAAGACATTCCCATCCGTCTTTACACTAAAGTTCTCGCAGACATTTCCCTTCACTTCCACATCTCCGTGATACTCAATGTTTCCTGTGGAAGTTCCAACATCTTCCACACTGTATACATCCGATACAAAAACTGTATCATCTACTAGAGAAGCATGACCATCTACCATGCTAGTTAGTTTTAGACCATCTTGCGAAATCTCCAGATTTCTTCCATGTGCAAATGTAATCTTTTTTACCTCTCTTGCAAGCATGACTGATCCGTAAATGTCAAAACCATTCTCGCCTCTCTCCTCTGGAATAATCTCTGCAAGAACCTGCCCTTTTATGCAATGGTGCAGTGTATTTAATTTAAAAAAGTCCACAGTTCCATCTTCTTTTAATTCTGGACGGATATTATTGTTGGTGTCAAAATGATAGACAATCGAAGCATCTCGACCAACAGTAGGCATTTTCCCACGCGCAACAACAATATCTGTACAGTAAAGATTCTTTTCAAGCGCCACTGTAATCGCTTCCTCATCAATCCCTGCCTTAATTCTGTACTGACCAAGCAAATCCATAACTTGTTCCTTGCTCGCAGGACGCCCGCCTGTACTAGGCGGATACAAGCGCATCACCGCTGACATTTTGTCAGGCGCCACCTCAATATTGCAGATCGCATCCACCGGTGAAAGCTTCATTGTAGTCAAAAAAAGGACAACCTCCTCCTCACCCATAGAAGAAAGTGCAGAGTTGATTGCCTTCGCATCATAGGGTACACCTATTCTATTAAGATACTCCTTTAATTCCACGGCACGTATCTTTTCTCCCACCCCAACAGGAGGAAAAAGCAGCAGGTTTATCCCTTGTTCTTTTATCTCTATCTGAAAAAATCCATTCATATCAGTCTTGCCTCCGTGCAATGATTTCGTCTGTTATTGCTCCAATATTCCAATATAATTTCCCATCTTTGTTTTCATTTTTTGAAGCGCTTTGGTGTGAAGCTGCGATATCCTTGACTCTGATACTTCGAGCACACGACTGATTTCTTTCAGGGTAAGTTCTTCATAGTAATACAGCAAAATCACCTTTTTCTCTTTGTCTGTCAAAACTTCTAGCGCTTCCTCTAGCACCTCCTTCAGCTCACTTTTTTCGACTACACTCTCCGGTGTGTCAAACCCTGATGTAATCCCCTTCTCTGAAGAAATATCATTTCCCTGTTCTACATATTCATTCAGAGAGATGATATTATCCGCCTTGACTTGATTCTGCCAATCGAGGAACTCATCCTCGCTGATTCCTATATACAACGCGATCTCTGCATCTGTAGGTGGCTTTCCATTGCGCTGTTCAAGCTCCTTCATTGCAGTGTCAATCTGCTTCTGACGCTGTCTGATCGTGCGCGGTATCCAGTCCATTTTCCGAATCTGATCCAGAATAGCACCACGAATACGCAGACTGGCATATGTCTCAAACTTCACTTCTTTGCCTGTATCAAACTTATCAATGGCATCAATCAAACCGAACACGCCATAACTTACCAAATCTTCATACTCTACATTATAGCCAAGATACATGCTTAGACGCCCTGCGACTACCTTGACTAATGGCGCATACTCCAATATCAGTTTTTCTCTTAAATCCGGTGATTTCAGCCTGGCATAATCATCCCAAAGTTTTTTGCGTGCTGCTTCGTTCATGTTATTCCCCCGTTATACACAATGTTGCCTACACAAATAATCAGTTTTATGCATCTCCAAATGGGTCCTCATTATCATACTGCATTGAAGGAGCAGCCTCCTGGTCAGAATAATCATAAATTTCCTCGTCCGAATATCCCTCTGCATCTTCTGACATAAAGCCACCCGCATCCATACCTTCCATATCATTTTGCTCCTCGTTTGCAAAAGCCACGACATTTCCAGTAAGATCTCCATTTTTTTTCGCTTCCTGAACCATCTGTTCAAGATCTCCTGTTGGTATGATACGAGGTCTGATTGATGCGTAGAGATACCTTGCTACATCACCAAGGATATAGAATATCAATAGCACAATCAGCAGCCCCCACAACATATTTGTCAGCTCATACCCTCTGACATACATAATGATAGACGCTATCGCACCTGCTAAAAGCATGAGAAACGGCGTGATAAGACCTGTCTTATTTCCCATCTCATTATCCCCTTAAATTATTCTGTTATATCTTTTTTTCGGGTTTTCCTGCAGAACGGATAATCAATTCTCCTGTCTCAGGGTAAAATATAATCGTGCGACCATAATTCAACCCTGTATCCTGCGCTTTCAGCGGAATACCCAACTCTCTGAGTTTCTTCTTACTCGCCTCCACATTTCTCTCTCCAACACGTACCATATCGGATTTATTCTGAAATGCGAACATCTGTGCTCCGCCTGCTAATTTTGCCTCCAATCTTGCCTTTCTGCCTCCTATCGCAAGAATCTTTTGTACAAGATCTTCAATTCCTGTATCTGCAAACTTCGCTCTGTTTGAATTGTTTTCTATTTGTCTACTGTCTGGCAGCATGGCATGTGCAAGTCCCCCCACTTTTGCAACAGGATCCCTAATACAAATTCCCACACAGGAACCCAGTCCTAGGGTTGTAATGCCATCAGGACTTTTGCACACATTCAGGTCCGCCATTCCCACTTTTACTATATTTGCCATAGATACAATGCCCCTTCTCCGTTTTCATATAGTCATACTGACAGCCCAAGCGCACCCAACATCTTTGAGTAAGACTCAAGATCCGGCATCAGAATAAAATAACCATTTAAGTCTACATCATCTGTAAACACCGTCTGTATCAGCAAAATCTGATCTCCTATAATGCCAAATTCTATCGCCGGAACACTCAGTATCGCATTGAGCATATCAATACTTAGATCCGGAACCGATGGAAGCATCTTGAGATTCGTCATCTGTGCCAATGAATTTAGATAAGCCCCTGTAATGATATTACCAATCTCTTTCATCGCTGAAATTTCAATCTCGCTAAACTCACCTTCTGAGGGCGGCATTCCCATAAGTTTAGACACAAGAGCTTTTCCAGCATTCTGCTCCAATATAAACATAATACTGCCTGTGATGTCACCTTCAACAGCTAGATAAATGCCCACGACAAGCTGCTCCTCTCCCCCCATAACTACACCAACATCTTTGAAATCGAGAAGCCTTACCTGCGGAACTTTCATATCCACTTTTGTCTGAAGCATCTGTGCAAGCGCTGTTGTGGCATTGCCAGCTCCAATATTCCCCAGCTCCTTTAACACATCATAATATTCTGTCGTAACTCTCTCGAAACTCATACTCTCTGCCATGATAAAACCTAAGCCTTTCCCTATCAAAAGTCACTATAATTCCCGTCTGTCCACAAAATTAAACAGACTATTTTATGCACGCGGGCGTCTAATAGAAATAGATCAGCAAAGCTGACAGACGCCCGACGCGCGAGTAAAGGAAGTAACTTTCCCTACTCGTTTTACACATCCACTACTTCCGCAAGCACTGATGTGATATCTAACAATGAGATGAGCTTCCCATCAGACTTGCCAACACCGGAGAGAAACCGCTCTTTCTCATCTTTTTCATACCCCATCCGCTCAATATGTTCCTCGTCGAGCGTCACAACCTCTTTCACCTCATCCACCAACACGCCAATTGACTCGTGCTGTTCCAGTGTCAAAATAATAATACGCGTTTTCTTGGTAACTTGATCTTCTGGAAGTCCCATTTTCAACCGGAGACTAATTGTCGGTATGACAACTCCTCGAACATTTATTACACCCTTAATATAATTTGGCACTTTCGGTACTCTTGTGATTTTCGACATCCGAATAATATTTGATATATATTTAATATCTATCCCGTATTGCTCCCCGCCAAGCTGTGTCACAATAAACTGTGTCGTATCATGCTCTATCGGACGGTTCAGACTCACACTCCGCTTCTTTTCGTCCATTATTTTTACTTCATCCATGTTTTATGCCCTGCCTTTCTTCCTTTTCACTGTCATCAGAATCAAATCAATGCATTGGTATCAAGGATCAGTGCCACTTCACCGTTTCCTAAGATTGTGGCACCGCTTATCATCTTTGGCACCTTAATATACTTGCCCATGGACTTAATAACAACTTCCTGCTGTCCGATAAGCTCGTCTACTACCAAACCTGCCTGCTTTTCACCTTTCTTCACAATAATCACGGTGAGATTCTTATTCTTATCGCCTTCTCTTGGGGGCATATCCAGAACTTTATCCATTCTGATAATGGGAATAACTGTTCCGCGAATATGGATTACTTCCTTCGCCTGTACCAGTTTAATATCCTCCGGCAAAACATCCTCGATTGTCTGAATCGAACCGAGTGCAATCGCATATTTCTCATCGCCGATTACAACCATGAGCGCCTGGATAATCGCCAGTGTCAAAGGAAGTCGAATAATCCAGGAAGAACCCTCGCCAAAACGGTTTTTTACCTCAACTTCGCCGCTCAGGGACTCAATTTTTGATTTTACTACATCAAGGCCAACACCGCGGCCAGATACATCAGACACTTTCTTTGCAGTTGAGAAACTTGGCAGGAACAAAAGATCAATAATTTCCTTCTCCGTCATTGTCTCAGCCTGTTCCGGTGTCACTGTACCACGCTCAATCGCCTTATTTCTGACAGCTTCCACATTAATTCCGCCGCCGTCGTCCCGCACTTCAATCACGACATTATTGCCGTCCTGATAGGCATCTAAGAAGATAGAACCAACTTCTGGCTTGCCGTTTGCAACACGCACATCATTGGGCTCTAAACCATGATCTGCTGAATTTCTAAGCATATGCATCAGCGGGTCGCCAATCTCATCCACCACAGTACGGTCAAGCTCTGTGTCCTCACCTGTCATGTAAAGTTCCATCTTCTTATTTAGCTTCTTAGAAAGATCGCGAATCATACGCGGGAACTTTGCCACAACACTCTCGATGGGAACCATTCGCACTTTCATCACAGACTCATGTAAGTTTGTTGTGACACTCTCAAGATACTCAATCTGTTCATTAACAGAACCATTATCTCCCTTGCTATCATCTGCTGCCGTGGCAGAAATCAACGAATTCTTCGCTATAATAAGCTCGCTGACCAGATTCATCAAATTATCCAATTTCTCAATATCCACTCTAACGGTCCTGTTCACTACAGGCTTTGTCGCTGGTTTTGAGGAAGAGGAAGACGACGCGGCAGCCACTGTCGCAGCAGATTTTGCTGGCGCAACTGGTGCCTGAGCAGGCACTGGCACAGTCTTGGATACAGTAGGCGCTGCTGTTGCTGTGGGCTTACTCTCTTCTGCGGGTTTACTCTCAATAGTCTTTTCTGGCTCTGGTCCCGATTTCTCTGATTTTGCCACACCATACTCTGCGCAGAATGCATCCTCTATCTCAGAGACACTCTTTACCGCCTCGATAATCTCTTCCGCTGTATTTCCAGAAATCAATATCAGACTGAATGTCAAATCAAATTTTTCATCTTCAATATCTTGTGCGGTCGGGGAAGATACAATAATTTCTCCCAATTTTTCAAGCGCTTTAAAGACAAGAAATGCTCTCGCAGCCTTTAATACACATGCCTCCTCAACATAGACTGTCACGCCAAACACTTTCAATCCCTCGCTGTATGCCTTGTCAATCAGCATCCGCTCCGTATCAGTAATCTTGACATCCTGCCATTTTTCCCGCTTGGTGTTTGCCCCCTCATCCTTCGCAGAAGGCGCAGCATCCTCTATCTTTGCAGAAGCAGCACTCTCACCAAGAATAACCTCACCATTATTTTTTAAGATGCTGTTAAGCGCATCAATCAAGTCCTGATTATCATTGGTTCCCTCTTCTGTCGTCTGCTGAATATTGTTGACATATTCCTCCAGCGCATCCAGACTTTTAAACAATATATCGATCATTCCAGGACGTACCTTAAAAGTACCATTCCGAACCTCCGAGAATACATTTTCCATATCATGGGTAAGCGTCTGCATTCGCTTATATCCCATTGTTCCCGCCATGCCCTTCAAGGAATGAGCTGCTCGAAATATTTCATTGATTGTATCCATATTCTCAGGATTCTGCTCCAGATCCATAATCTGATCGCTCAGATTTTGTAAATGCTCCTTTGACTCATCAAGGAAAATATCAAGATATTGACTTGTATCCATTCTACCTGACCCCCACATTCATAATAATTTCCTGGGCCACGTTATCAAGTGAGACCACTTGGTTTACCAGACCTGTAGCAGCGATTGCCTTGGGCATTCCATACACCGTTGATGATGCCTCATCCTGTGCGATAACGTGTATTTTTTTTGAAGTTTCCAAATTCACGATTCCCTTGGTACCGTCTGCACCCATTCCTGTCAGCACAACACAGACAATCTGCGCATAACTACTTGATTTTAAGGATTCATACATATAGTTTGCACAAGGTTTAACACCCTCTCTCGGTGGCTCATCTGTATATGTAATCGTCGCTCTGCCGCCTCTTGTCGCCACATTCATATGTTTGCCTCCCATAGAAATATATACCACGCCATTCTCAAGCACATCGCCTTCTGCTGCCTCCTTGACTTTGATTTTGCTCATGGAATCAAGCCTTTCCGCAAGGGACTGTGTAAATCCTTTTGGCATATGCTGGACAATCAGTACAGGAGCAGCAAGTTCTGCCGGGAGTCTCGGCACAACACTCTGTAATGCCTTGGGACCACCTGTAGAACAGGCAAGCGCAACAATTTTCTGTCCGCCCACAATCGGTTTGCTTTTTCTGACAATGCTCACAAGCTTTTGTGTGTTCTCCTCCTGTTTTTCCCTTGTCAAAATAGGAATGTTGGAAATATTAGTCTGGCGACTGGACACAACAGCCTGAAGTGTATCCAAAAACTTATCCTTAAAACCGCTGCTTTTTAGATAAATAATATTGACTGGCTTTTCTATAAAATCAATCGCTCCAAGATCCAACGCCTCCATTGTTACGACTGCGCCATCCTTGGTATCCGTACTCGCCATCATGATACGGGCACGAATCTTATCTTTCTGCAGAGCACGCAGGAATTGAATCCCGTTCATCTTTGGCATATTTACGTCAAGTACTACTCCATCATATTGATTCTTCTTCAAGAGTTCATATGCTGCCTGACCATCAAAAGCCTGCTCCACTACATGGAACCGTTCATCTGAATTGATTATATCACACATAACTCTTCTCATAAGTGCAGAATCATCAACTACAAGTATTTTTTTCTTTATTTTTGATGTATTCGAGTTAATTGTCATACTATTCAACGACCCTTTCCATTCTTTCTATTTTTTCGTTCCTCATCAAAAATATATTTGATGATCTCCTCGCGTGTTGTGGTATCGATAAATTCAAATTTGACTCTATTTTCATACTCGTTTTCCCTATTTTCAATCTCGTTGGAATAAATTATCTTCGCAGCCAGCAGAAACAGTTTCTCTCGCTCCAAGACAGTCAACTTAAATTTCATCAAAATATAACTGTCCTCATCAAATCTCTGTCTTGACACAAATCGCGCTCCGCCGCCACTAATATCTACAATCACACCCCTTATCATCTCCCGATCTGGTACAAGGTACACCATTCCCTGAATATATGCATCAATCTCCTGCTTTGTCATCTTCTTTATGCCCATATCAATCACACAGTTAAACCGATAATATTCCCTTCGCTGATATTTGTGAAGATTGCTTATCAGCTCCACCACAAACACATAAATTCCATCAACTTTCCGCCGCTCAATAATCCGCACATCTGCCCGATACACACCATTATGAGAAAAAAAGCACACATCATATTCTCCGTCTATGGGAAGCAACACCAGTTTGGTTTGTTCCATTGGCATCTCCAGTTCAAGTCGTCCATCATCCAAAATATTGTGCACCGTGGACTTGTATGTTTTCACTCCTTCTGTGCCATCAGGAAGAATGACGCGGACTGTCGATTTCAATTCCAGCTTATCACCCAATGATATAAATTTTTCTATCATAGACTCCTCCTGAAAACTATTTCTTGTTTATCCCATTTTTTTATTTCCTGCCACAATATGCGAGAAAAAAGCAGCCATTCCCCTCTTCACCAATGACTTATCATATTCTTTGTCCATCAATGCATATGCCATCTTCTCATAAGCAATTGATGATTTTGCATTTGGACTTTGAAGGCTGACAGGCTTTTGCTGCATGACTGCATCCTCAAGACGATAGTCCTGTGGGATTGCTCCAAGATAGGATACTGGAAGCTTGAGATATCTATTTACGACTGTCTCAAGTTTGTTGTACATAACTTCGCCCTCAGCTACTCCTGCTACCTTATTTGCTATCACCATAATCTTTGAATCTTCCCTAGAGAATCGCGGATGACGGTTTAACGCTTTTAAGAGCGAATACGAATCTGTGATTGATGTAGGTTCTGGTGTAGCGACAACCAGGATTTCACCGCTCGCAACGAGAAAATCCAACACTGCATCAGAAATACCCGCACCTGTATCTATAATAATAATATCGGCAATCGCGTCTAATTTTGCAAGATTCTGTATAATATAATTTAAATAGTCCCTGCTTAGATTTGAAAGCCCTGCTATTCCAGAACCTCCTGATATAAATCCTATGTCCATAGGTCCCCATGTTATGATATCTGTAATATTTTTTCCCTGATATATCAGATCGCACAGATTATGTTTCGGTACAGTCCCGAACATAATTTCGATATTGGCAAGTCCAAAATCTGCATCCAGTATAATGACTCGCTTTCCCATTTTCTTGAATTGACATGCAAGATTGATAGAAGTATTGGACTTCCCTACACCGCCTTTTCCACTTGTGACTGTGATTACTCTTGAAAGTGGTCTTGGGGCTGGATTCATTTTAATCACATTTCTTAACTGTTCCGCCTGATCCATATATTCCCCTCCTCAACGCCTTCCCCCAAGCAACTGTTTTACAGTTGACTGCGGATTGAAATACTCAATATCATCTGGTACATTCTGACCGCATGTCACATAGGAAAGTGTCGCGCCCGTATATAGTTTCAGGTTATAAATATTTCCCAGCGTAGCGGTTTCATCTAATTTCGTAAATATGAGCTTATAATCAGCTATCTCTTTGTATGTGTCTGCAATCTTCATCAAATCTCCGTATTTTGTCGAAGCTGACAGCACGAGAAACACTTCCTTGGCAGCATTGTTGTCCACAGAACTTATCAAATCACTTATACTCTCGCACTGTGCTTCATTGTTGGGTGAATGCCCTGTGGTATCCACCAGAATGTAATCATATTCTCTAAAATCTTCTATCGAAGTTACAATTTCCTTTGCCGTGTACACGACTCTGAATGGAACTTCAAGAATATTTGCGTAAGTTCTCAACTGTTCTGCCGCAGCAATCCTGTAAGTGTCCGCTGTAAGCAGCGCAACTTTCTTCTTGTGTTCCACCCGAAAAGACGATGCAATTTTTGCAATGGTAGTTGTCTTTCCAACCCCTGTTGGTCCCACAAAGAAAATTACTTTTGGATTTCTTTCATTCTCCTCCATCACATAAGGTTTTCCGAGTTTCAGTATCATTCTTTGATAGATTTCCGAAAGCATAAAGTCCAATGTGACATCCTCTTTACAATTTCTGTCAATCTCCTCTATAATCTCCTTTGCGTACTTTTCATTAATCTCGTTATCCATCATCTTATTATATAAAAGCTTTAGGAAATTGACACGCTCTGTGTTTTCTTTCCTTCTTCCACTCTCGGTATTCCTAACCTCTTCTGCCTGCGGCTTATTCTCCTGCTGCGAAAGCTGCTTCTCAATCAAATTCTGCAAATTATCCAGTTTTTCTTCCAAACCATTACCGCGAAGATTCTCCTTGGTTGGTTCAGCTGCCTTCGCCTCAAACATTCCTCTCTCTTTGGTTCCCTCATCCTTTACCATATCTAACTTTTGTGATGGAAAAGAAGAAAGGACATCTGCAACAGCCTGACCAACTGCCCTTGCATCCTCCGCAACTGCCTCCTGCTTCTCAGGCTGCTTCATTGGAATAATCTTTGCCTGCGAGGCATTCTGCCCTATACTGACTGCCACCCCATCCTTCTGGATTTCTGTGGAGGCAACAGCACTATATTTTTCATTCTCGTCTTCCCTTGCGACAGTAACTTCAAACCGCGTGCCCTTGAAGATGCCTTTTAGCCCTTTGGGCTTGACTGCCTTGACATTCATTTCAACAATATTCTCGCCAAGCTCTTTCTTCGCACTTGCAAGTGCCTCTTCCTTTGTTTTTCCTTGAAATTTCTTTATTATCATGCTGTCACCATTCCTACTGATTGTAATTCAACGTTTGAATCGATCTCATTATAAGATACTACCACCAAATCTTTGTAATAGTCTTCTGTAAGTCTCTTGAAATACATTCTGACAATCGGTGAGGTAATCACAATCGGATTCTTGCCAAGCTTTTCTAACTTCCCAACTTCTGATTCCACAGAAGCCATGATTGTCTTTGTCTTCTCTGGGTCAAGAGTCAGATAAGCGCCCTGTTCTGTCTGTTTTACACTGCCCATAATCTCCTGCTCTAATCCTGGATCAAGCGTAACCACACTTGTCGTCTCGTTCATTGGAAAATACTTGTTGGAGATGGCACGTTTCAAACTCTGTCTCACATACTCTGTCAAAATATCGGTATCTCTAGTAGACGCTGCATGATCGGCAAGCGTCTCAAAAATTGTGACCAGATCGCGCACGGAAATGCCTTCTTTTAGTAAATTCTGTAGCACTTTCTGGATATCTCCAAGTCCCAAAAGCTTTGGCACAAGCTCATCCACAAGAGAAGGATTGGTTTCTTTGACATTGTTGACAAGATTTTGCACATCCTGTCTTGTGAGCAGATCTGCGAGATACTGTCTGATAATCTCTGTCAAATGTGTCGCTATAATAGACGGCGGGTCTACAACTGTATATCCCACGCTCTCTGCACGCTCTCTCTGATTCTCTGTAATCCAGATTGCCGGCAGATGGAATGACGGTTCAAAAGTGGGGATTCCTGAAATTTCCTCCTCCACAAAACCAGGATTCATTGCCATATAATGGTCAAATAATATCTCGCCCTCACTTACCTGAATGCCTTTAATCTTAATAATATATTGATTCGGATTTAGCTGAATATTATCGCGCAGGCGGATAATCGGCACCACTGTACCAAGTTCCAGCGCTATCTGCCTACGGATCATAACTACGCGGTCCAAAAGATCCCCACCCTGATTGACATCCGCAAGTGGTATAATACCATAGCCAAACTCCAATTCGATTGGGTCTACCTGCAGCAGGGAATTAACATTTTCTGGTTTTCGAATCTCATCGGCAGTATCCTCCTCCATATCTGTCTCCGCCTCAATCCCTGCCACTTCAATTGTGGAGGCAATCATGCGTCCGCACACAATAAAAATAATTCCCAGAATAACGAAAATCAAAGGATTAAGTGGAGTCACCAATCCCAAAAACGCAAGCACTGCACCTACCATGTACAATACTTTTGGTATTCCAAAAAGCTGATTTACAAGCACAGTTCCAAAGTCTGCTTCTTTCGATCCCTTTGTAACCAAAATACCAGTTGATAATGAGATAAGAAGAGACGGAATCTGGCTTACCAGTCCATCACCAATTGTAAGAATTGTATACTTGTCTGCCGCAGCACCAATATCCATACCCTGCCGCACAACACCCATAATAATACCGCCAATAATATTTACAAAAGTAATAATCAGACCTGCAGTTGCATCTCCCTTTACATACTTAACAGCACCATCCATAGATCCAAAAAAGCTCGCCTCCTGCTGAAGCTTTTCACGCTGAACCTTCGCTTCTTCGTCAGTGATGGCACCTGTATTTAAATCCGCATCAATAGCCATCTGCTTTCCTGGCATTGCATCCAACGTAAATCTAGCAGTTACCTCAGCAACACGTTCAGAACCTTTGTTAATAACCACAAACTGCACGATAATCAAAATAATAAACACGACAATACCAATGACAAGATCGCCGCCGCCTACGAAATTACCAAATGTCGCAACGACATTTCCCGGATTTCCTGTCGACAAAATCAAACGGGTCGATGACACGTTGAGAGCGATTCTGAATATCGTTGTAAACAACAAAACCGTTGGATAAAATGACAAATCCAAAACTTCCTTGGTAAACATTGTAGTGAACAGGATCGTAAACGCAAGCGAAATATTGATTGCTAACAGCACATCCAGCATAGTACTGCTGATTGGTACGATCAACATGATGATAGCGCCAAGTAAATAGAGAGCAACGCCTATGTCTGCCTTCTTCATCTTCATGTCTTTTTTCCCCCTTAACTCCTTTTAATCCCTTATCAATAATCCCCTGTTTTTCTTATATCATATTATCGCACAATTAACATAATTTGTATATAATAATTTGTAAATTTTTTAACTTTTTTTATTTTTTATATTACTTACACAATTTAAAACAAAAAACTCTGTGCTTTTTTACCTACAAACACAGAGTTCTATATGCTTTTTAATATTGTACTCTAAATCTTTCCCTGCATTTTGTATACCATAGCAAGGACTTCCGCCACAGCCTGATACAGTTCTGGTGGCACTTCCTGTCCAACATCCACATTGGCATATAGCATACGAGCGAGTGGTTTATTCTCCACAATCTCCACATTGTTCTCCCGCGCAATCTCCTTAATCTTCTGCGCCACATAATCCGCACCTTTTGCAAGAACCACCGGCGCAGAGCCAGTCATGGCATCATACCGAATTGCAACTGCATAGTGTGTTGGATTGGTGATTACAACATCCGCCCTTGGCACATCCTGCATCATACGCCGCTGCGATGCCTCACGCATCTTACTCCGAATTTTACCTTTAATCTGCGGATCACCTTCTGAATTTTTATACTCGTCCTTGACTTCCTGCTTAGTCATCTTAATATCATTTTTAAATTTATGGCGCTGATAAAACAGGTCTGCAAATGCAATCAGCATAAACACCAAAGAAATCTTAAGACCTGTGTCGATCACCACATTGCCAATGAGTTCGATTGCCTGGTTGAGTGGCATTCCATAAAACTGTACCAGATAGACCCACTTATCCTTGACTGTCGAGTACACTACTGCCATAATCAAAATAATTTTTGCGATGGATTTAATCAGTTCAATAATCTTCTCCTTAGAAAACAAGCGCTTCATGCCTGAAATCGGATTAAATTTACTAAATTTGGGGCGCAGTGGTTTTGTTGAAATCTGAAACTTAAATTGCATCATATTGATGCCAATCGCTATCACAATACCAATAATAAAAAATGGAAGCAACTGTTTTAACAATTCCAGATATACATTGTTAATTAGAACTTTATAGTCTTCCCTGACAATGCGCCCGCTCCAGAAAGTTGTATACTCTGGCATCTTCCCATAAATTTCCCCAAACAGCTTCATAAAGTTCACGCCCATATGACCAACCCAGAACTTTAAGATTAAAAAGAGTGCGATCAGCTCCACACCGCTTGACAATTCCTTGCTTTTGGGAACTTTACCATCTTTACGGGTATCTGACTTCTTTTTTGCAGTCGGCTCTTCTGTCTTCTCTCCACCAGGACCTTCCTGTGCAAAAAATTGTAAGTTATATTCTAATATCACATCATGCCCTCCACTATTGATACCATCATCTGCTGTATCTGTGTTGTAATAAAATTGCAGACGTCTGGAAGCAATGTCACTGTTATCATAATAACACTAAGTCCTGCGAGCAGTTTGAGCTGAATACCAACCGAAAACATGTTCATCTGTGGCGCAAGCTTTGCCAAAAGTGCAAGAATAATATTCATCAACGTAATACTGGCAAATACTGGCAGGCAAATCCGAAAACCAATGATAATGTAATTGCTCAAAAAAACAATCAAGTTTTCCAGCAGGCGGTCTGTATTGATACGTGCTCCACCAATTGGCACTAATATAAATGTTTCCATCAATGCCTTGAGCAAAAACCGATGTAGTCCAGTCGTATATAAAATCAGCATTACACCATACTGTAACAAAGCACCTGTGATAGAAGTCTGTTCATTGGTCGTAGGGTCAAATACATTTGCCATAGATAACCCTACCTCCATATCTATAATTCTTCCCGCAAATAAAACAATGGAAGTACACATTTGAGCTGCCAAACCAATGAGCAGACCCACCGACACTTCCTTTAGTACAACCGTACAAAATCCCAGTACAGTATTGTATTCTGGATAAATATGTTCTGGACCAAAATAGTACATAATATAAGCTAGGAACACACTCAATCCTACTTTTACATGGTTGGGCACACCTTTTGTGCTAAAAAAAGGAGCGACAAACACAAAGGATGCAACCCGCACAAATATAAACAGAAAATACTCCAACTCCGACAGCGGAAATGATAAATTTACCATTGCCAGCTCCTTCCACTATCTGATATACAGGGCAAAATTCTGATATAAATCAGTCATATAGGTTACCATATTATTTAACATCCAGTCTCCTAGAACCATCAGACAGATAAACATTCCTACAATTTTAGGAACAAAGGTAAGCGTCTGTTCCTGAATGGAAGTCACTGTCTGAAAAATACTGATAGACAAACCAATCACCAATGATACAATCAATGGCGGAGCAGCAGTTTTTAGGACTACAAACAGCCCCTCTTTCATTACATCAGTCACCATTTCTACGGTCATTGAATCACCTTACCTTTCCAATCACTAAAACCTTAATCTTAATAAAATGTTTGCACAAGATACACAATCACCAGATTCCATCCATCTGCCAGCACAAACAGCAAAATCTTAAATGGCATGGAAATCGTTGTCGGCGGAAGCATCATCATACCCATACTCATCAGCACTGACGCAACAACCATATCAATAACAATAAATGGAACATAAATCATAAATCCTATGATAAAAGCAGTGCGAAGCTCACTGACAATAAAAGAAGGAATCAGTACTGAAGTTGGTACTTGCGCCTCCGTCTCACCATCCCATGCCACATTGGCAATCTGCATAAAAGCATTGATGTCTCCTCGCTGTGTCTGTTCAAACATAAAATGCCTCATTGGAGCTGCTGCAACACTACAGGCTTCCTCAAAGCCAATTTCCCCTGCGTCATACGGTATAATCGCTTCTGTATAAACCTTCCCAAACACCGGCTGCATAATAAAAAACGTCAAGAACAAAGCAATTGCAATCAACACCTGATTTGGCGGCGCCGACTGTGTATTTAAAGCTTGTCTTGTAAAATGCAGGACAATCAAAATTCTTGTAAATGATGTGATCGTCACCAGAAGAATTGGCAAAACAGCGATAGCTGTCAATATCAGTAGTATCCTCAGTGTCCCGCTCAGTTCTCCATTTCCACTGTCATAGGTGATTGTAAGATTATTTGCAATATTCAGTTTCTGAAGGTCTTCTCCTGTCTGGGCAGTACCAGGATCATTAATATTTGTCCTGTTCTCATCTCCCTGCTGATTGTCAATCACTGCTTCTGCTGCGGCACCGTCGTCACTGGTTGCCTTTGCCACCAAAACATCCGTCAATAATATGACAAAAACCATACAGACCATATATATAATTTTGCGAAACTCCCGCCCAATATTGTATTTTCTGCATTTATTCTTCATATAATATTATCCTTATCCAGTGACCTGCATACACAAAAAAACTCTTTATTGCTGTTTTTTGAATTTGTCAAAAATTTCTTTGAAATTCATATTGATCGCTGGTCCCGTCTCCGCTTTGTTCCATGTCAAAATATCTTCTTTTGTCATTTCTCCAAGCAAAGTAACTGTGTCCTTGCAGACTACATAGGAAAAATATTTTTCACCTATCCTCACAACTTGTATATATTTGGTTGGCGCTATCTTAAAGTTTTCCAACACCTCTACATTAGAACCTGCAAGTCTCCCTTTTTGAAGACCTGCAGTTAGTTTTGTAGAAAAATATGTAAGGGCCAATACAAATATAAATATTAGAATTACCGTTAACAATTGTACAATAGAGTCAAACCTATTTGATGTCGATGTCAATAGCATAACTTTTCTATCCTACAACTTTCTTAACCGCCTCCAGAACACGTTCCGCTTGAAACGGCTTTACTATAAAGTCCTTTGCACCAGACTGAATCGCTTCGATTACCATTGCCTGCTGTCCCATTGCAGAACACATAATAACATTGGCACCCGGATCAATTCCCTTGATTGCCTTAAGCGCCTGGATTCCATCCATCTCCGGCATGGTGATATCCAGAAGTGTCAAGTCGGGAGATGCCTCCTTGTACTTGTCAACTGCTATTTTACCATTCTCAGCCTCCGCAGCAATCTCATATCCGTTCTTTGTCAAAATATCTTTTATCATCATTCTCATGAAAGCAGCATCATCTACGATCAGAATTCTCTTTGCCATAATAAATCTTGTCCTTTCTACATTTGAACTTTACATTTTTTAAAATTATCCATTATTTGATTATTTCCATAATCCTCACACCAAAACTTTCCTCAATCACCACGACCTCGCCTTTTGCGACAAACTTACCATTTACAAGCACGTCAATCGGCTCACCTGCGATCTTGTCAAGCTCTATAATCGTACCTGGGGCAAACTCCAAAATATCTGAAATAGATTTGCTGGTTCTTCCCAGCTCTACAGTTACCTCCAGAGGAACATCTCTAATCAGGCCTATGCTCTCGGCACTTACCATCTCCCCCTGTCCCTGTGCAAAATTTTGGAACTGTGCGGGCTGTATATTTACATTGGGCATTCCATACCCCATCTGTGGCGGCATTCCATAACCGCCCTGTGGCATTCCCATCTGTGGCGGATAACCATAGCCGCCTTGCTGCATTCCCATATCCATACCACCTTGTGGCATTCCCATTTGCTGCTGCATTCCCATATCTGGCATAGGTGCCGGAACGGGCGCCGGACTTGGTGTCGGTGCGGGCGCTGGTGCTGGTGCTGGCTCTGAGATACCTCCCATCTGCTGTGCCATAAAAGTCTCATAAACCGACTTTGCAAAATCAAGAGGATACAACTGCATCAGCGTAGAGTCTACTAGATCATCTATCTGCATTCTAAATGAAATTTTTACAAATCTGTCCTCAAGAAACGGTGAAAGTTCTCGCGGTTCCTTAGAATGTAGGTCAACAAGACTTGCCTCTGGCGGGCTGATGTCGATTGTCTTGCCAAGCATGGATGAAAGTGAAGTCGAGGAAGAACCCATCATCTGGTTCATCGCCTCAGAAATCGCACTCAGATGCAATTCGCTGAGTTCTCCGTCAATATTGGTACCGTCCCCTCCCATCATTAGGTCCGTGATCACTTTAACATCATGCTCTTTTAACACCAAAATATTTGTACCATTCAATCCGACAGTATACTTAATCTGAATAAAAACACAAGGTCTTTCATAGGCATTGAGCACATCCTGCCAAGTACACATTTCTACAATTGGTGTTGTAATATTTACTTTTCTGTTCACTAATGAAAACAGAGTCGTGGCAGAAGTGCCCATACTGATATTGGCTACCTCTCCTATCGCATCTTTTTCTATATCGGTGAGATCGTCTCCTGTCGAAGAAGACGTTGTTGAATCCGACGCTCCAGAATCCGCTGACAGATCCACACCATTCAACAATGCATTGATTTCATCCTGAGATAACATGCCATCCATTGTCTTATTCCTCCTCCCTCACTACTGATGTTATCCTTACTGCATATGCCTCTTTGCTTGCGCCAGGCACAGCACTAAATTTCTTAATATCCCCCACATACACATCCAGTTCGTCATCAACTTTTGAATCAAGTCGTATGATATCTCCTACTTGTATATTTACAAAGTCGTTCACTGTGATAACACTCTTTCCAAGCACCGCCTTAACAGGAACATCCACTCTGCGTATCATCGATTCAATAAACTGCTCATAGTCCTCGTCATCCATTTTTTGCAGACTTGAATACCAGAACTTGGTATTCAATCTGTCCATTACAGACTCCAACGTAAAAAACGGAAGACATACATTCATCAAACCTTCAACATCGCCAATCTTGACATTCATGGTCACAAGCGCCACCATGTCGCTCGGTGAAATAATCTGTGCAAACTGTGGATTCGTCTCAATCCTTTCCAGATATGGATTAACTTCCGCCACATTCTTCCACGGTTCCCGAAGCAACTGCATACAGATTACCATGATTCTCTCAATGATGCTCATTTCTATTTCTGTAAAGTCTCTTGCCTTTTCCAATGATTCTCCCCTGCCGCCAAGCATCCGGTCTATAATCGCATATCCCAGACCACTTGTCAGCTCCATAATAATGGAGCCAGGCATCGGTGAAAAATTGACAACTGTGAGCAACACTGGATTTGACAAAGCATTGGAAAACTCTGCGAAGGTTACCGTCTCAGAACTCGCAACACTGACCTGTACATTTTTTCTGAGATATACCGGCAGATTGGTTGATAGCAGTCTTCCATAATGGTCAAAAATCATATTCAATGTTCTTAAATGTTCTTTTGAGAATTTTGCAGGCCGAGTGAAGTCATAATTTTTCGCCTGTCGCTCGTCCTTCTCCTGCATATCCTCCACATCCAGTTCACCAGAACTTAACGCTGCCAGCAAACTGTCTATTTCGCTTTGAGATAATACCTCTCCCATGTAGTTAATCACCCCCTACATATTCATAATTCTGTCCATTATATCCCCTTATTTATCCTGTCTCTATGTATCTACCAATTCTCAATTATATAAGAAATTATAGGATACACCATAAATAAATGTAGAATCAAATCGTTCCTGAATCTTTTTAAGAATCTCCTGCTTGATTGGTTCGGAGTTGGTTCTTGCCTCATCCACAGTATAATTGCCCATAACTGCAAACACAATATCTTTTATGATTCCATCCATATCTGCCATTGTCTCGGAGTACTTCTTGTAATCCTTGTTCTTAGAATCCATAGACAATGACACGCTGCCAACTGCATAGTGATCCTCGCCATCTTCCCCCTTCTTCAAAGGAATTGTCAGCTCCCCTTCAACATTGTGGACCGCAGTGTCCGCCATAGATACCGTCGGCGTCAAATTAGAATCCGGCAATCCATTGATTTCAATCCCGACAATTGTGGCAATATCCGCCACCAAGGATGCGGTCTTCTTGGACGCACTCGACACACTCACCATCATAATTGCCGACAGCACAATGTTGACAACAAGCAGTGCCAGAATGATAATTGATAACAGATTACGTTTCATTTTATTTTCCCCTTTCATTAATATGTGCTTAAAGCATTGTATATCTTTATCTCAACCCGTCTGTTTTTTGCTCTGCCCTCCGGCGTTGTGTTGTCCGCAATTGGCATATACTCTCCTCTGCCAGAATGCTTCACAGTTGCTGGGTCAAGCGCAGTATTGTCCTTCAGATAATTGAAAACTGCAAGTGCTCTGTAGCTGCTGAGCACATCATTGTTCTCATACCTGCCGCCATTTAGCGGAACGGAATCTGTGTGTCCTTCAATCTCAATCCCCGAATCTGCATATTTTGTGAGCAGAACTCCAATTTTATCCAGAACAGGTATTGCATCCGACTTGATATCCGCTCTTCCCGAATCAAACAGAAATGCTCCATTTAATGTAAGTGTAACAAAATCTGCATCAAAATCCACATCCACTCTATCTTCCATCATACTTTCTTTTAGTGCTTCCTCCATTTTCTCCGCAAGATCTTCAGAAAGCTTCATTTTCTCTTCTTCCAACTCACCAAGGGTCTCCATCAGCGACTCAACTTCTTCTTTTGTCATATCAAGCTGCGCCGCTGCCTCCTGCAATTTCTCTGCCGTGGCACCGCCATTTTTGGTGGGGTCGGGACTTTTAGAATCCGAATCAGCAGTCTTACCGCTGGTATTTATGTACTCATCAAGCATATTGAGCTGACTAACACCATTACTTACTAAAATGCCATCACCGATAGCCTTCGAACCTGCTTTAAAAATACTGATTGTAGACTGAAACGACCTTGCAACTTCCTCAAACTTAGCAGCATCCACTTCCGACATAGAAAACAGCAGTACGAAGAAACACATCAGCAGTGTCATCATGTCAGAGAAGGTAGACATCCACGGTGCGGGGGTTCCAGGTGGGAGTTTGAACTCTTCTTTTTTCTTTGCCATTAAGCTTCACCTCCACCGCCTTCTTGAGAAGGTCTCTCGCTCGGCGACAGGAATGATTTTAATTTCTCCTCGATTACACGCGGGTTTTCACCTGCCTGTATTGACAGCAGACCTTCAATCATAATCTCTTTTGACTGCATCTCAACTGCATTGTTTGCCTGCAGCTTGTTCGATGTTGGGGTACATATCCAGTTTGCAAGAATAGAACCATAGAATGTTGTGATCAAAGCAACACCCATTTTCGGTCCGATAGAGGAAGGATCAGACATATTATTTAACATACAAATCAATCCAACCAATGTACCAATCATACCCCATGCGGGACCCATGGCACCCAGAGAATCCCAAAAACCTGATCGCAATTTATGACGGTCATTAATGCTGTTTAATTCTGTCTCTAGAATTCCCCGTACCAACTCTGGGTCTGTACCATCGACAATCAGCATAATACCTTTTTTCATAAATTCGTCATCCAAGTTTCCAGCCGCTTCCTCCAGAGAAAGAAGCCCTTCTTTTCTTGCAATGTTGGACAGTTCTATAATCTTTGTAATCATCTCTGGAACATTGACGCTCACTGGCTTGAAAATCAACGCAATACTCTTCATACCACCAACAAAGTTTGCCATGCTTACCGACATCATTGTCGCAAAGAAAGAACCGCCAAAAGTAATAAGTGCTGACGGCAAATTTAGAAAGTAATTAATTCCACCAATGCCACCTGCCGAGTCTATCATACCATACACCACCAGAACGATACACACAATCATTCCTACCAAAGACGCTAAATCCACTTTTACACACCCCTTTTTCATAGGCATAGTTACTCTCTATACCCTTTTTTCTCCATAGTTATATAATACTTTAAGGTTACATAAATTGCAACAATTTTCTGAAAATTTTCTTATATTTTCTTAATTTGCTACATTATACATTTTATTTAAGCGGCTTTTTGCGCTTTATTCTTCGGTGTTTTCGAAGCTTTCTATATCCGCTGTTTTCGCAAAATATTCCTGCCTTGTTAATTTTACTAGATTTTTGATCTCATGTCTACTTTCTTTTATAATTATTTTTTTGCCGTCAGTTAACGTAATAACAGTATCGGGTGTCTCCTCGACCGTTTCAATCAAACTGGTATTTACCAAAATCTTAACACCATTAATCTTTGTCACCTCAATCATTTTAGCCCATTACCCCCTCTCCCTCAAAAGTAATCTTTTTGCCATGCTGCCTGCCAAATTCTGCAAGCTTTATTTTGTATTGCTCAAACTTATCTGTCTGACCTGTCTCGCGATAGATTGCAAAAATCCTAGTGTACGCATCAAAGACATCCTCACCAAGCTGCTCAAAATCTGCCGCGTCTGTAATACCTGTTAAAAATCCAATCGCAGTTCCATAATCTCTACACATATATGCTGCTTTTCCAAAAAGATACCGAAGTCTTGTCGTTCTAAGATATTCTCTATTCATATCAAGCAGCCGATATGCATCCTGTGCATTCTCTATTTTCATTAGACAATCCGCATAGGATTCCAAACAAGCGTTCAAAAACTTTTTCTCCGCATTCCCATTGACTGCAAGGCAGGTGTCATATGCCTCAATCGCCTTCTCGTAATCTCCTAATACATTATAGGACTGTCCTATCTGAAAATAAACATAGTCGTCCATCTCCGAAACTTCCCCGACAGAATCTAATAAAAGTTTTAGATTTCTCTCTTGTTTTTTCCTCATTTCCTGCTGTGGAATATCATAGCCATAATGCTTTACCACAATTGGCAGATGAAATGTCTCCAAGGTAATTTCATTATAATGAAAGAACTGTTTTGGGGTAATCTGCTCATGAATGCGAAAACGGTACTCATAATAATTTCTATTATAAAATCGTGGAACTTCCTCCAGTTGAATGCCTTCTTTTTGAATTCCGCCCTCTACAGTAGTGTGAACATTGTGAATCTCTAACACACCAACATTTTTCGGATATTTCTGCATGCAGGTGCGCAGCTTCGCCACGTCCAGATCCTGCACATACTCATCACAGTCAAGAATCAATATCCAATTATTCGATGCCTTTGAGACTGCAAAATTTCTCGCTGCACTAAAATCATCACACCATGCAAAATCATATAGATGATTGGTATATTTCGCTGCAATTTCCTTTGTTCTGTCCGTGGAGCCCGTATCTACCACCACAATCTCCATATTATACCGCAAAAGCTTTTTGAGACATTGTTCTATGTACTTTTCTTCATTTTTTGCAATCATACACACACTGACTGGTAATCTTGCCATATTTGTAAGTCACTCCCCTCGTACTTTTTCGTACACCCAAATGCGCACCCTTTCGCATTTTGTGTGCAAACATACAGGGCGGTTTTTGCCGCCCCGCAGTCCAAATCATATCTTTCTAAAAATTTTATATTCCATATAAGAAGCTATCTTTGTTTTTTATAAGTATAACACATATCCTGAACAATGAAAAGACAAACTAGTCAAAATCTTCTCACCTTCGTAACAGTTCAGCCTTCGGCTTCCTATTACGGGCATCAAGCCATGCAAAACCACTTTGTGGTGTCAAAGCCATTGTACCATGGTTTGATGCATTTCAACCACTACGCTATTTCACGTGGCTTATAAACCATAATTTGCAGCAAGTGCAAAGTTCTAAAGCTGAATTGTAACTCACCTTCCCATATAAAATCAGAGCGTAAGCCATATGATAGACTTGCGCCCCGATAATGCCTACTATTTAGTTATTCTTTAATCTTATCAATATCTGTTAAATTAACACCTAAAGACGTTAAAACAGCTTTTAATGAAAGATAGTCATTTTTTAAACCTTCATATGTCTCAAAAGCGTTTTCTTTCTTTGCGTTTTTCATATGAGCTTGTACTTTCTGAAAATCTTGCACGGTTCTTTCAACAATTTCTGCACTATTAGGCATACTGTATCACCTCCTATTATTATGAGATACGTTTCTTTTATTATTTATAGTATATCATAATCGGGGAATAAAGTCTATTACAATTTTGTAACTAAATCCTACACTCTTCTACTTAATTTATTTTTCTTCGTGAAACAGCCCTGGTACAACATTTGAATCAAGTAGAGAAGAAAAACAAACAGGGAATACGCTTCCCTGTTTGTCTGTATTATCTTATATTATTATCTCTTAAGATTTACAAGCTCCTCAAGGAGAGTATCTGAAGTGGTAATAATACGGCTGTTTGCCTGGAAACCTCTCTGTGTTGTAATCATATCCGTAAACTGCTGTGAAAGGTCTACATTGGACATCTCAAGCACACCACTGGTCATAACACCTGTACCACTTGCCTTAATATCAACAATAGAAGCATCGCCAGAACCGGCTGTTACTTGGTAGAGGTTATCGCCAAAATTCTCAAGCCCCATAGCATTCGGGAATGTAGCTACACAAATCTGACCAAGCTTTCTGGACATACCATTGCTGTACAGTGCTGTCACAATACCATCTGTTCCAATAGAAACGCCTGACCTTGTACCAATCTTACGTCCATCTAACTTCTTGCCAGTAACAGAGGACTTGTTACCATTGTTGCCATTGGTAGTTCCTGACATGTCAATATCAATATTATCAAAATTATCGCCAAGCATACTTAAGTTGACGCTAAAAGATTTATTTCCTTCCTGTCCTACATATTTAAACTCACCATTACTCGTATTATAGAACACATCCCAAGATGTTGTTCCACTATTAACCAGCGAATCAATATTGACACTTGCACCGGTTGCATCTGTCATTCCTAACAATGTTATCTTAAAACTGCCCTTCTCAATAGTCTCCGTCTCTTTTGCTTCCTGCGTGGTATATGTGTTTGTAATAACACTCTCATTTCCTACTGCTACTAACAATCTGTTAATATCATTATATAAACTGCTTGGAATTGGTGCATCATTTGCCCCACCTTTTATCTCAGTAGTGCCAACCTTAAATGTATAGTCTGTCTGTGAACTACCATTGTCATCCACATAAGTTTGTTGTAATGAAGTTACCGAAACTGTACCTGTACCAAGACTCGGCTTAACAGTACAACTTGAAAATGCCCCATTTGTCGCCGTATCCGTATCATAAATATAATTGACAGCCTCCTGTGATATCTTGCTGACAACAACATTATCACTGAGAGGATATGTTGGCTTCGTTTTTGTAAAACCAATATCACCAGAAAATTCTACTGTGAGCAACCCTACATTTCTTAAAGCACTGTCTGGCAGTGTTGTTCCATTATATTTTGTATTTTGAATAAATGCCCCTAAACTGACTGTCACTGCACTGTCTTTCGTTCCAAGAACATGCCCATTACCAACGTTTTCAATTCCATATGCAGCTGAACTCGATGTATCACCAGAAACATGTCTCCATATCGCTGCTTTCAAATCTTCCATCAATTCAGGGCTTGCTGAATCGGAAAGAATCCTTGTCTCACCATTAACGGTATACTTGAATGTCAGCTTAGACGTATCCACTTTATAGATTGTATTACTTAATCCATATTCTTTTTCTCGATTTGTAATATCCCTTGTACCATTTGTCACACTCTTTGTTGGCAAAATACCAAACTTAAGATTATATGCATATCCAGCCTTATCATATAAATCAACTGTTACCTGCTTACCTGTTTTGTTCTCAAGTTCACTATCATTGCTGTCTATAATGCCTGTAATCCTACCTAATGTTGTCGCGGCAGCTCCAAAGGTATCCTGCGCTGTTACATTAATCCCACCAACACTGCCTTGTACGATATCACCATTTTCATCAACGCCCCAGCCCTGCACAATATATCCTGTGCTCGCCATACAAAGGTTTCCAGCATCATCCACATCAAAAGACCCATCTCTTGTATAGAATGTACTTGTACCGTCACTTACAACGAAGAATGCCTCTCCTGTAAGCTTTAAGTCAAATGGATTTCCTGTTGACTGGTTCGCGCCTTCCTGTGTGATGGTTGTGTTGATCGCTGCTGCCTTTACACCAAGACCAATCTGTCTAGGGTTTGTACCACCTGTTCCATTTGCTGAATTTGCCCCGGTCGCAGCCTGAGTTGTCTGATAAAGCATATCAGAGAAATTCATCTGCTTTGCCTTGAATGCAGTTGTGTTTACATTCGCAATATTATTACCAATAACGTCCATTCTTGTCTGATGTGTCCTAAGACCAGATACACCAGAATAAAGTGCTCTCATCATAATTAAGTGACCTCCTAAATCATATTTGCCGTAGATTTCTACCCTCATCCGTCATTCCGAGGGATCAAGCCTCCTTAAAAGGTCCGGCCATTGTCTCTACATCCTGTATTTAGATAATTACGGCACCATCAATATTTGTATAAATATTCTCGTCTGCTTCTGTCTGATCCATCGCTGTAATGACTGTGTTGCTCTTTGTATTTACAATAAATGCAAGCTGATCGACGAGTACCAGTGAATCTCTGATTCCCTTCTGACCTGCCTTTTTCATTCCGTCATTCAACCTTTCCAGTTGTTTTTCAGTCAGTTCAATCTTCCTGTCGTTCAGTCTGTTTGCCGCATGTTTTGAAAACTTTACTGCTTCTTTCGCTGATGTTCCCTGTGTCTGTTGTTTTTGCAGGATTTCTTCAAAGCTCATGCCCTGAGACGACTTATTTCCTGAATTGACCTTCTGCTGTTTTAGATATTGATCCTGTAGCTGTTCAATGGAAAGGAACTGACTGTTGTTAATATTCATCCTGCATTCCCCCTCACCATAAAGCTTTCTGTTTTCAAACTATGCAGTTTGCGTTTCGTCTGTATTGTCCGAATCACTTGTATTGTCTGCATTGTTCGTGCTGTCAGAATCCGCTGCATTCCCTGTGTTATTCGTGCTGTCAGAATCTGTTGTACTGCCTGTATTATCAGAACCATTCGTATTGTCCGCATTTGTATTATCGGAACTATCTGTTTTATCCGAACCACTGGTATCGTCTGTATTTGCATTATCCGAATTGTCTGTCTTATCCGTTCCACTCGTCTTGTCAGAGTTATCTGTCTTATCTGTATCTTCCGTCTTATTTTCAGAATCCTGTTCTGTCTTATCAGTACTTCCTGAACTTGAATTATTGGACAACAAATTCAATTTATCGATAATCGCATTCATCTTGGTATTGAAACTCTCCAGAATATCATCGAGAGAAGTCTTATTCTCCTCTTCTTTTGAACTATCCTTAAACTCAATTCCCAAGTTTTCAAGTTCAATCTTCCACTGAGTAAATTTCTCCATTTGATCTGCACCGTAGAATGCCATATAATTTTTCTCATAGTCATTCATAGTGTTATAAAAATCAAATGCACCTTGAATTACATTCTCATATGATTTATCTGCAAAAGCTACATCTGGCAGACTGTCAATCATTCCCTTAAAGGTACTGTACTTTCCATATGCCTGCGAGTACTCTGTGCTCACAACGGTATCCAAATCACTAATGGAATACTTCGCATTGTCAATCACCAGCAATGGCTTACCATTCTCAATCTCAACGAAATCAACAATACCCTGTTTATAATTGACTTCTCCAGTATCTGTACTTGTTGTCTTCACAATCACTTCTTTACCAATTAGTTCATTTGCTCTAAGTACATCAACCGCTTCTGCCATCTCACTCATCTTCTGAACCTGTGTAAATGTTGCATACTGTGAAACCCATTCTGTATTGCTCGTTGGTTCCAGCGGGTCTTGATTCTGCATCTCCGCCACCAGAAGCGTCAAAAACATATCACTGTCCACCGCATTTTTGTTTTTTTCGTTCTTTTTAAGAGAATCTCCAGATGTGGTATGTGTCTGTAAATTGCCCTTCTCATCAAATGGCGCAACTAAACTTCCCATATGTTCACCTCTCTTTTACACTAACAAATCCATTGTGTTTCCATTTGCTGCCATGATTTCCATCGCAATCCTTGTCGCATCATCTGCTCCTTGCATCTCACCCTCAAGCTCCTCCCCATTCATAAATGCCCGAAGATTGATGCTGCTCCTGTTTCTGCGCATTCCCTGAACACGTTGTGTCTCTTGATCCTGCGCCTGTTTTTGCTGTTCCTGACCGTTCTTGTCAAGATCGCGTTCCATCTGATGGCTCTCCACTGAGACCTCAATCGCCTCAATCTTAACGCCTTGCTCTTCCAGATTTGCACGTAGCTGTGATGCCTGTGCCTCAATCGCTGCCTTAACCGCCTCATTCTGTGTGGTAAACTCTGCTGTCACCATGCCGCCTTTTGTCGTCAGCGATACATTGACTGTTCCAAGACTTGCTGGATGAAGCTGCAATTCCATTTTGGTAAGATTTTCATTTTTTACAATCTTTACCATATCTGCAAGCTGCTTCATAATACTCTCTGTGCTTTCAGAAGTAAACTTTGCAACGCCCTCTGCCGCTGTCGAATCATTTAGCGCATCTAACTGATTCTGAAAATTTTGTGCCGTATTATTCTGGCCAAAATTTTTTGCCTCTTTGCCAGATTCACCGTCTTTGGATTCTGTTTCAGCATTTTGTGTCTGTGGTTTGGTATCAATCTTTGTCAAATCTTCCTGCTGATTCTCTGGAAGCTGGTCATACTGTTTTGTAGATTGATCTTTTGTGGTTGTATTATCCTCTTGAATAATAACTGGTCCTTCTGCAACCTGTTTCTGTGTGGTGTCCTCAGTTAATGACTCTGCCAGATTTTCAAGTGCTTCCTCAGGAAGTATCTGTGCATCCTGAATCTGCTTGTCAAGACTCTGCTGCTGTAGTTCTTGCAACTTCTGTAACACTGCTTCAAGCTCCTCACTGGTAAGCCCCGTGTTCTCAAGCAAATTGTTGACTTGCGTCCCCACCATCTCTGTAATATCCTGCAATGCCGCATAGAGTCCTTCATTTGCAACAAGACCGATTGCAGAATCCTCTCCAGAAACAGATGCAACAAACTGTGCCATATTATTGACATTAAGTAGGTCAAAAGGCTGTAGCCCCAATTCCTCCATACCACCTAGAAGTTCGTCGTCCGTAATTCCGAGCATCTCTTTGAGCTGTGCAATAATCTGCTCCAAAGCTTTTGCAATCTCATCTGTGGTCAACTTCTCAACGGAATCCTCCATCTCGTCTGTCACTTGCTCTAAGTTTTCTGTGTTCGCAGTTTCCTTTGTCTCAGATGTATTTTTTCTTGTCGATGCAGTGTTCTGTGCAGACTCGTTCTCCTTGGCAGCAGAAGTAGTCTTGTCAGGCTGTTTTGTCTGACTCTTGGCATTGTCTGCCGCAGACTGTTTTGGCTTCTCAAGCTTTTGTGTCGTCTTGCCAAGCACCGTGCCAAAATCCTGTGTATTGTTCGCAGTATTTTGCACTGACTTCTGCTTGTTAGCCGCTGCACTTAATGCAGGATTGACACCAAACATGGCATTCTTTAAGGTCGTATCTGTCATTCTCATTCCTCCTTTCGCTTTCTGACATTATAATTGTGTTGTGTATCTCCATATCATGGGATACAAAATATGCTACTTCTATTAGAAATTATAGTAAAAGTTTAGCCATATCATTCATAAGTTGCTCGAATATACATTTTTCATCGATAATATTAAATCTCTGCTGGCGACTTATTTCATGATGGGCGTCCGCCCTATAGAATTAATTGTACAAATTATTTTTAGGGAACAAACTCTCCTGTACAATTTCACAATCAATTCTGCATGGCTGAACTTTTAAAATTATATAACACATTTTGTATCCCGTGATATAGAGCTTACATAACTACATAACATATATCGGTAAATTGTCAGAAAACTTTAGCAATTGTTTCTCAACTGCCCGGATTCATTATCTTGGTAATTCTTGCAGCCACAGCTGGGTCCATCTCCCCCATAATGCTGCCTCTTGTCGCCGCTGGAAGATTGGAAAGAATATCTGCTGCCAAATCCAAGTTGTCTGTCATAGCGCCCAGTATGCTCGCAGCTTTTGCTGCATCCATATTGCTGTAAGTCGCGACATAATCCTTCATTTTTCCGCTGACTGCTTGCTCTTGGATTACTTGTTTATATAATGCCTCTGCTGTCGTAGGGTCCATTTCCTCATAGTATTCACGATATGCCTCTGCCCCTGGCCCATTGTCCGCATAGACCACTTCCTCATAGAATTGTTCTTTAATCTGCTGGAACTTTACTTGATTATCCTCAAAAGTCTTCAACCGCTGCACTTCCGCTTTGAGCGCTTCTATCTGCTCAGAGTATGTAGCGTTTGTGTTCTGCAACTGTTCCAGTTTTTTCTCCTGCTCCGCAAGCTGGTCAACTGCCTCTTTAATACTGTTATATCCATTGTATGATTTGTCCTTAGTCGATTCTGTTACATTTTCTGTTGGAAGGATTTTATTGATAACTGGTATATCTTTGAGCATTGGCGTCAGCACATTGGAACCAAACCCGCCAACATCCATTTTTACCAATAGACACAATATTCCCAGCCATATCAAAATAATAAAGATCGTGACCACTACTACGGAAGCATTTGTGCCGTCTATCTGCTCATCTAATTCCCTCTCTTGGTTTTCCAGCTCCTTCGCGCGTTTCTTAGCTTCCTTTTTCTGATTCTTCTGCTCCTGTTTGAACGCCTTCTGACTCTCTTTTAGTTGCTTAAGCTGCATCTCCGGTGCGTCGGGGCTTAAAGTTTCGTCCTTACGTGCCATATCGCTAACCATGCCTTTCCATAGATTTTATCATACCAAATTTCGTAACTCACGAGCTTTTCATACTGTGTTCTTCCATCAGTTTCTGTCCGTAAGTATAAGAAGTCAACTGGTCAATCTCCTTGCTCTCTGCTGCCAGCTCCTCTTTCATAAACTCCTCAAACGCATTTTCCTTGAGCTTTTCATGCGCCTTTCTCTCCTGCATAAGTTCTTGCAGCGCCGCCCTTGCCTTCTCGACTACCTTTGCCGCACGGGCTACCTGCTTCATCTGATCCGCGATATATTCGTCCATCTTTAGAACCGCCATCTTATTCTCACGGATTTTTCTCACATCAATTAATTCTGTGCGGAGTTTTACACCCTCCTGCATATAATAAACTTTTCTTGCGTGAAATTCATCCAATTTTTTCTTTTCGGCATCAAGCCGCATATTTGCCTCTGCAAACTCCTGTTTCGCCTTATTTTCAAGTTTTTCCTTAATGTCAAGAATCCCTTGCATCTTATAACGGAAAACTGCCATTTGCTTACCACCCTTTTACTTTCCTGAAAAGAATCTGTTACTGCTGAAACATTGTTTCCAACTGCTCCACTGTCTCCTCAAAGCTAAATTTTTCCTCGGTTGACTGTAGCAAATACTCATTCACTTCGTCAATCTTATTGATTGCTCTGTCAATGTTCGGATTGCTCCCTCTCTTGTAGGCACCAATATTAATCAAATCTTCCGCCTCATTGTAGGTCGCCATAATATTTTTTAATTTTCCGGCAGCCGCCTTATGCCCGCCAGATGCAATCATTGACATACAACGCGAAATGCTCTGCAATACATCAATTGCTGGATAATGATTTCTATTTGCAAGCTTTCTTGTCAGCATAATATGTCCATCCAGAATACTTCTCGCCGTATCTGTAATTGGCTCATTAAAATCTTCACCTTCTACCAAAACAGTATACAGCCCTGTGATTGAGCCATTCTCTGAACAGCCCGCACGCTCAAGGAGCTTTGGCATCTCAGAATATACGCTGGGCGGGTATCCTCTTGTCACTGGCGGCTCCCCTGTCGCCAATCCAATTTCTCTCTGCGCCATTGAAAAACGCGTAAGGGAATCCATCATTAATAGAACATCTTTTCCCTGATCGCGAAAATACTCTGCAATGGCAGTTGCCGTCTTTGCTGCCTTGTTTCGCTCAAGAGCTGGTCTGTCAGAAGTCGCCACAACCACAATAGAACGCCGCATACCCTCTTCTCCAAGATCGCGCTCTATAAACTCTCTCACCTCACGTCCACGCTCTCCAATCAGAGCAATCACATTGATATCCGCCTTTGTATTACGTGCAAACATACCCATCAACGTAGACTTTCCCACACCAGAACCCGCAAAAATTCCAATACGCTGTCCTTTTCCAACGGTAATCAATCCATCCACTGCCTTCACACCAAGCGGCAGCACTTCGCTGATAATCGTTCTGCTCATTGGATCTGGCGGCGTCGCTTCCAGCGGATATCGTTTGACAGTCGTCGGTTCTGGCACAAATCCATCAATACATCTGCCCAATCCATCCAATGTCTTTCCCAGAAGGCTCTCACCCACTGACACACTAAGCGGATAGTTCATATTCTCAACAATACAGCCTAAACCAATTCCTTCTGTATCCTCATAGGGCATCAGGAGCGTCTTCTTATCTTTAAATCCAACAACCTCCGCCAGAATCCCACGCTCTTTTTCGGGATCTGTATAAATCTTACACATATCCCCAAGCTTTGCATCTGGCCCAGAAGACTCAATTGTAAGTCCCACCACATTTTCCACTTTGCCAAGCTTCTTAAAAAAGCTCTTGTTTACCACTGCCTGATATTTCTGAAAGGAAATGTTCGTTTCCATGTTTTATCCCCTTTTATGGTTCATATGACAGGAGTCTTAGCTCCTCGTTCAGCGCTTCCAACTGCGTCCCTAAACTACAGTCAAACACACCGTTTCCTGTCTCTATCATACACTCATTTTTTCCGAGCGTAACATCCTCAAGAAGCTCCACATTCTCAATCGCAATATTGGTTCCCTTGATAAGTTCCCTCTTTTGCATACTTGCAAAAGGATAGTCCTCTTTTGACACATGAATCAAATATGTGCTGCCCGTCTCAATATTGCGCATCGTATTTTGAATCAGATAGACAATCAACTCTCTGGAATTTTTAAGACTCACATGAAAAATATGCTCATAAATTCCTGTCAAAGTATCAATAAAAACTGGTTCCAACTCTTTAATCTTCTGTTGATATTCTTCCTCAATCGCTGCTATTTTCTGCTCAGCTTCTATCTGAACCTGTTCTCGTTCTGCTGCAACACTGTTGAGTCCGTCTCTATGTCCTTGCGCAAAACCATCATTCTGCCCCTGTTCAAAACCTTCCTGATATCCTTGGCTTCTCGCTTCCTCCATCATCTGAACTTTTGCCTGCTCAATCTCTGCAAGTGCTTCCTCGCGCATTTGTTCTATCTGCGCTTGTGCATCTGCAATCAACTCCTCCTGCATCTGACTGGAAGGCTGTGGTGGTGCAATTTCCTCTGAAAATCCACTCTCATCTGAAGCAAAACCGCCTCCAAAGATGGTTTCCTCGCCGTCACGAATCAACTGTGATACCTCGACTGCATTGATACCCTCTGTAAATCCATCCGCAAAATCTGGTTCTTCGCCGCATTCTCTTGCAAGCTCAATTGCAAGTTCCCGCAATCTAGCTTCCGCCCTTGCATTGGAATCGATAATTCTTGTATTTGCTGGGTCTACCACGACCCAGCCCGATTTTAATATACCACCATTAGACAACGATCTCGTCACCTCCACCTCTAGAAATAACGATCTCCGCAGAATCTTCAAGTTTTCTGATTATATTTACAATCTTCTGCTGTGCTTCCTCAACATCCTTCATTCTGATAGGACCCATAAATTCCATATCTTCCTTAATCATCTCAGCAAGACGTTTTGACATATTACTGAAAATCGCATTCTGCACTTCCTCCGTCGAACCTTTACATGCAATAGCAAGATCGTTGTTGTCAACATCTCTAAGCACACGCTGAATCGCACGGTCGTCGAGCAGCAAGATATCCTCGAATACGAACATCTTCTTTCTGATCTCGTCCGCAAGTTCTGGCTCTTCCACTTCGAGCGTTTCCATAATATGTTTTTCTGTTCCTCTGTCTACTGTGTTCAAAATATCCACCACAGCGTCCACACCACCGATAATAGTGTAATCCTGATTTACCAGAGAAGAAAGCTTTGATTCCAGCACACGCTCGACTTCCTTAATCACATCTGGACTTGTTCTGTCCATCGTAGCGATACGTCTCGCAACTTCCGCTTGTTTTTCAGGCACCAGCGCGCCGAGAATTGTAGCCGCCTGTCCCGCGGACAGGTAAGAGAGAATCAATGCGATAGTCTGCGGATGCTCATCCTGTATGAAGTTCAACAACTGAGAAGCATCTGTCTTTTTGACAAACTCGAATGGTTTTACCTGTAGCGACGCAGTTAACTTGCCAATGACATCCATTGCCTTGTCGGCTCCGAGCGCTTTCTCCAAAAGTTCTTTCGCATAGCCAATACCGCCCTCTGCAATATACTGCTGCGCAAGACATACCTCATAAAATTCGTTGATTACCTTCTCTTTTACTTGTGGTGTAACGCTCTTGGTATTCGCAATCTCAAGTGTCAGGTCCTCGATTTCCTCTTCCTTTAAATGTTTAAATATTAGGGAAGATTTCTCAGGTCCGAGGGCAATCAATAAAATTGCCGCCTTCTGTATTCCCTTTAACTCTTCATTACTAGCCATTACTGGTTACCCCCAATCCTCGTCAAGCCAGTTTCTTAAAAGTGTAGCAACTGCTTCTGGATTTTCCTCAACAAAGTTTTCTATTAGTCTTCTCGCTTCGGACTTCTGCTCTGTCTCAATGCCCTCTAATTCATCAACATGTGATTGAAGCAAATCCTCCACTGCAAGTTCTTCCTCTTCCTCCACTTCTTTTCTGGTTCTCAGACTCATAATTACCACAAATGCCAGAAGTGTAAGAATAATTACAATCAACACAATCTGTATAATGTCTTTCAGCTCTACAGAAGACTGTATTGTATCGATAAACTGAACCTCTTCGTATGCTACGAAGCTTACATTTTTTGTCGGTATGCCTGTTGCATTTGACACCATGCCAACCAAATCTTCATCTATCTCAAGCTTTGTTTTGCCATTGTTCGCAAGCTTATATTCTTCCCACGAAATACCGTCCAAAAATCCCTGAATACGCACATCTTCCTCACGAACAACACGATATCTTACTGCTGCCACAGAGATGGAGCTGTCATTATACACAATTGTCCCCGTAGCTGCTGTTGTCTTGATAATCTCCTCATTTGGAAGATAATCACTCTTTCGCTCATATGTATTGCTTCTAGTACCTGACGACTCATCAATCATATAGTCTTCCTCTGAATTGGAATCTGTTCCAGGTACACCGCCCAAACCATCTGTCGCGTTGGACTGGTATACTTCCTCATGAGCAAGAAGTCCCTGATCGTGTTCGTCATCTGGTGTTGAGTAATTGTGCTGTGTGATTTCTCTTTGTGAAAAGTCCATCGCAATGTTGGTTCCCACCTCAATCTGATTGAACTCATTTGTTCCAAGAAGCACCTGTCTAACTTCGTTTTTAATCAGACTTTCTGCTTCCTGTTTGAGCATCATCATATTGTCAGCCTTCTCAATGGTAGAGTAGCTCTGTTCCACTGGGAACCAAATTTTTCCATTCACATCAGTGATGGTCACATTGTCTGTGGTCGGATTTCCAAGTGCTGTCGCAATGTATCTTGCAACAGCCGCTGCATTCTCCTCATCAAAGGTAATCCCCTCATTGAGATCCAAAAGAATACTTGCATAGGTTTCACGATTCTGCGCAATAAGTGTGCCGTTATCATCAGGAATTGTCAATTGACAAGAAGCTGTCTTAACAGCTTTCAAGCTTGCCACATCTTCTTCAATTTGTCCCTCGATAAAAAGCTTATATCGCTTCTGCTTGTCGGCTTCTGTTGTGGAAAAACTTCCATTGAGCACATCATCAATTGTGTAACCCGCTGTTGGGATATTGTTTGATCCAAGCAGAAGGCGCGCATCTGATTCCCGTGAATCAACTACCTCAAAATTTAAACCATCTTTTGATACATTATAGGCAATCCCTTCCCCGTCAAGCAGATCCCGCACAGCAGCAGCTTCCTTCGTGGACTCACAGTTTGCGACAGTGACATACTGCTTCTTTGTAAGCACTGCCACCAATATCGCAATGGCAAGCAAAATTACTGCTATAATCCCAATAATCAATGTCTTCTGCTTTGGCTGAAATTTATTCCACCATTCCTTGATTCGCTCTAATAGCTTTTTTCCAAAATCTAATACCTTGTCAACCATGTCAAGTATCTCCTTCTCCCAAAATTCCCCTGTAATCCTTTACCGGTAATCCATTACAACCAATTCATTAGATTTGAATCTGCATGATCTCCTTATATGCCTCCAAAAGCTTATCTCGGAGTGCAACAGTATAGTCGAGTGCTGTTTGTGCCTTTCCAACTGCCATTGTCAAATCATGTGTATTTTCCGAAATTCCCATTGACCATTTTAGTATTTCGTTCTCTTGATTGGACAGCAGTTCGTTTGTATTATTGATGTTACTCACTGCCGCATCCAAAAACGAACCAAACAGATTGTTCTTTGTCCCCTCATTGTCGGTATTAGTACCATACAAGGCATTTTTTGCTGTATCGGAACTGACCTTGTACAGATCATTAATATCCTTTGCCGCTGTTATTGTCATTATTCTTTCCCCCTAACTCCCTTTCGCCCGCTTTAGCGGGCACTCAAATCAAGGTTATACTCCCCTTAACGAATCCCTAGAAGTTCATTTCTAATCCTTTGCTTGCCATTGCTTTTGTCGCCTCAAAAGCTGCTTGGTTCGCTTCATAACCCCTACTTGCATCGATCATATTTGTCATCTCTGTAATGATATTTACATTGGGATAATGTACATACCCGTTCTCATCCGCGTCTGGATGCTCCGGGTCATAGGTCATAACGTCCTCGGTCCATGTATCCTCGTACAATCCTCCCACCTTCACTCCTGTTCCCGGGCTTGCCAGTTCTGCTGAATTGGTGCATCCAAGCGGTCTGCCGCTCAGATTGCTAAACGCAGTGTCCAACATATGTGAAAACTTTCTGTTCTTTGTGTCTGTCTTCTCCTGAAAAGTAACAACTTTTCTGACATACGGCGTACCGTCTTCTGTTCTAGTGGAATGTGCATTCGCCATGTTCTGTGAGATAATATCCATGCGATATCGCTCAGCGGACATTCCTGATGCACTAATATCAAACGAATCAAAGATTCCCATTTAACTGCCCTCCTATTGCATTACTGACTTTAACTGCGAGAAATTTTTATTCAGCAAATCCATCATGCCATTATATTTAATCTGATTTTTTGCAAGAATTGCATTTTCATTATTGATATCCACATTATTTCCGTCATACCGGAAAGACAACTCTGCATAATCCGTATAAATCTCGGGAGTCAATGCTTCCAAATCCAAATTTTTCACTCTCGCATCCACTGTGTCTTCACTCGCTCTTGCAAACGCATGTTTAAGCTCTGTCTCAAAACGGATATCCTTCCTCTTATAGTTGGGCGTGTTCACGTTTGCAATATTATGATTGATGATATCGTTTCTTGTTGATGCTGCATCCAATGAAGTTCCTAAAACATTAATGTAGTCAAATACACCTGAGTTGTTTAACATCTCTGCTCCTCCTTTTCATAATTTGATTCTATGTAAACCAATTATTCTGCATATGGATTTACATAATATATCGTCTTTCTTACTCTATTATAGATTATTTTCAGAATATTTCAAGTATTTTTTTCATTATTTTGCAATATTATGTGAATTTGTTTTATTCTATTATGTAAATTCATTATTTTAACCTTAAAATTAAAAAAAGACTTATCTTTTTTGATAAATACATAAGATAAGTCTTTTTTATATTATATTGATACAATTTAAATTATTGCTGCAATTTTAATCAATTATTTGTTCAGTTGCCGTTTCAGTGCTTCCACTTCCTCAAACACAACATCATTGAGCACTTTAATGTATGTTCCTTTCATGCCAGAAGAACGCGACTCAATCACGCCTGCACTCTCAAACTTGCGGAGTGCATTTACAATCACGCTTCTTGTGATGCCCACGCGGTCTGCAATCTTGCTGGCAACCAAAATCCCTTCTGTGCCATTCAGCTCATCAAAAATGTGTGTGATCGCTTCCATCTCAGAGAACGACAATGTAGAAATCGCAGATTTTACAACTGCAATCTTGCGGCTCTCCTCCGCATTCTCCTCACTCACAGCGCGGAGCATCTCAAGTCCGACTACAGTCACACCATACTCACACAAAATAATATCATCAATGTCATACTGCTCATTGCATTTGTATATAAATAATGTTCCCAGACGCTCCCCCGCAATCTCAATCGGCGTAATAACTGCCTGATACTTGCGGATATCCTCACTTTCAAATCCCAGTGTTGCAAGATTGACATTTTCTTTTGTGGAGAGCACTCCCAGAAGCCTTTCATTTAACATGGGGTCGATAAATCCACCTACATTGTCCTCAACAAGCTCCTTTAGTTCATCCACACCTTCACAGTTCCCTATACCCAACACTTTTCCTTTTTTGCTGATCACTAATACATTCGAGTCCACAATATCTCGGATCACCTTGCAGATATCATTAAAAACCACTTTACTAGCATTGTTGTTGTGTAAAAGTTTTCCTATCTTTCTCGTTTTATCTAACAATTGTACGCTACCCATAGCAAACCTCCAAGTCCCTTTATTGTTCGCAGCTCACATAAAATTCTGCAATTTCTCCGTCAAAAAGTCCTATTGATACTAAAATTTTAACATACATAACTTTATTTTTCAATAGTTTCCGTTAATAATTCAAGAATACTTTACAATTTCTTTTACTTTTTATAATATAAAAAATATTTAAACTATTGCAATAATAAGAAATTGTGGGAAAATAAATGTAATGTAAAAACTCCGGCATAAATCTCTTATACCGGAGTTCTCTATTATAGATAGATTCATACAGAGAATAGCCCCTTAAGGCGCCACCTCCTCTATCTTTTTCACAAAACCACACTGTTCATCTGCGCAGACAAGCTTATTTCCCTTGATTAACATAATGCCGCCACAGCGCTGGCACTTCTCTTTGGACGGCTTTTGCCACACCATAAAATCACACTCTGGTATCGCCTCACAGCCATAATATCTTCTTCCTTTTTTCGTCTTTCTAATAACAACTTCCTTGCCGCACTTCGGACAGGGCACCCCAATTTTCTCAAAATAGGGTTTTGTATTTTTGCATTCTGGAAATCCCGGACAGGCAAGAAATTTGCCGTGTGGTCCATATTTTATGACCATGTTCCTGCCGCACACATCACACAATTCATCGGACACTTCGTCGGCAATCTCCACTTCATCAAGTTCCTTTTCTGCTACTTTCACCGCCTCATCCAGATCGGGATAAAAATTTCCTACCACTGTCTTCCAGCCAACTGCGCCATCTTCCACCTTGTCGAGCAACGCTTCAAGATTTGCCGTAAAATTTACGTCCACAATTGAGGGAAATGCATCTTTCATCATATTGTTGACTACTTCGCCCAACTCGGAAACATAGAGGTTTTTGTCCTCTTTCACCACGTAGCGTCTCGCCATAATTGTTGTGATTGTCGGCGCATAGGTACTAGGCCGACCGATTCCAAGCTCTTCGAGTGCTCGTACAAGTGAAGCCTCTGTATAGTGTGGCGGTGGCTGTGTAAAATGCTGTTTGGGTTCCAGAGACTCCAAGGAAAGCGATGTCTCTTTTGTGATATCTTTCACAAGCGTATTGAAGACTGCTTTCTCCTCATCTGCTTCTTTATAGACACTCATAAAACCGTCAAAATCCAATTTGGACGCAGACACTGTAAAATGATGCGCCTCCGCGTCAATCTTCACGGAAGTTGTCTCAAACTTTGCAGGCGTCATACGGCTTGCAGTAAAGCGCTTCCAAATAAGCTGGTACAGGCGAAATTGATCGCGGCTCAACGACTCCTTTAAATCCGCAGGCGTGTTATTAATATCCGTCGGACGTATGGCCTCATGCGCATCTTGAATCTTTTGGTCTTTTTTCCTTTCGGCCACAGTCTCCGCTGCATACGCATCTCCATAGTTTTTGGCAATATACTCCTTGGAGGAAGCCGCCGCCTCATCAGAAACTCGCGTCGAATCTGTTCGCAAATAGGTAATAATGCCGACCGTTCCCTGCCCTTTTAGTTCCACGCCCTCATAGAGCTGCTGCGCCAGACGCATTGTCTTCTGTGTTGAGAAATTCAGTGCCTTACTCGCCTCCTGCTGCAATGTCGATGTTGTGAAAGGCAGCGGTGCCTTCTTAACGCGCTCTCCCTTTTTTATATCTGTGACGGCAAAATGTGCCCCTTCCAGCTCTTTTAAGATTTTGTCCATCTCTTCCTTAGAAGAAATCTCTGCCTTTTTCTCCCCTGTACCATAATACTTTGCTATGAGAGGCTTTTTCTCTCCCTTTATTTTCAATGTTACATCTAGCGTCCAGTACTCTTCTGGAATAAAGGCATTGATCTCATCTTCCCTGTCACAGATAATGCGCAAAGCCACAGACTGCACTCTGCCCGCGCTCAACCCTCTCTTAATTTTTGCCCATAAAAGCGGAGAAATCCGATATCCAACCATTCTGTCAAGCATACGGCGCGCCTGCTGTGCATCAACCAGGCTCATATCAATCTCCCTTGGATTTTTTAGAGATTCTTTTACTGCATTCTTTGTAATCTCGTTAAATGTAATGCGATATACTTTTTTGTTCTCTAATTTCAGGGCAATATACAAATGCCATGAGATTGCCTCCCCCTCACGGTCAGGGTCCGTTGCGAGATAGATTTTATCTGCCTTCTTTACTTCTCTGCGAAGTTTTGCCAGAATGTCTCCCTTCCCACGAATGGTTATATATTTCGGTTCGTAATCATTTTCTGCATCAAATCCCAGTTGGCTTTTGGGCATATCGCGCACATGACCATTGCTCGCCAATACCTCATAATTTGCACCCAGAAATTTCTTGATTGTCTTAACTTTCGCGGGTGACTCAACTATCACCAAATATTTTGCCATACTGTTACCTCTTAATTTCTTATTGTTGACTTACGTTCACCACTATAACCCAATTTTAAACTTGTGGCAAGTAATATTTTCTAAAATCTGTCAAATATTTTATGCTGCCTTGATAGCAATTACAAAAAAGCACTTTATACTTTCTTTTTCTAAAAAACTATTCAGAAATTACTTGTGGCAAGGACGCTGTATAAATGTTCCGCTACAAAAAAAGAAAAGCACAGGTATAGCGGCTATATTCCTAAGTCCTTTTATACTGTCTGTTACAAAAGGCAATAAATCCTTTTAATTCCAACTCGACAAGCCCCTGACAAATCTGTGGTATTGTGAATGATTTTCCTTTTTCCCGCAACAAAGAAACAATGACATCCTGTGTCGCTGGCAAACCTCCTATCACCGCATAGACTTCCTGCGCCACTGCAGAAAGTTTTTCCACGGGAAACTTTGGGACCTGTCTGTCAACTTTTTGCGGCAGCGCCTCCCAGCGCATATCCTCTACTATATCCTCTGGTGCCGTTGCAGCCGTCGCTCCCTGCCGTAAAAGTCGATTGCACCCTATACTAAGACTGTCCATACATCTTCCTGGCACTGTAAATACATCTTTTCCTTGTTCTAAGGCCATGTCCACCGTTATTAACGTACCACTCTTTTCACGTGCCTCGACCACTAACACCGCATCTGACAAAGCACTGATAATTCGATTTCTTGGCGGAAATAGCATTGGTCTTGGCTCCATCTGCGGCGGATACTCTGACAGCACACCTCCTTGTTCCAAAAGCTGAGAATACAGCTTTTCATTTGTTTTTGGATACACCACGTCAACACCACAGCCAAGCACTGCATAGGAGCTGCCCCCTGCTTTTAGAGCAGCTTTCTGGCTGATGCCATCTATCCCTTGTGCCATTCCACTTATAATATCAATACCGCGCGCTGCAAATGCCGACGCAAAAGTTTCCGCCATATGCCTGCCATACTCACTACATTTTCTCGCCCCAATCATTGCCACAGCCGGAACATCTTCTGCGGGAAGCTTTCCTTTATAAAAAATGCCAAAAGGCGGATCTGCAATGCGGGCAAGCTTGCTAGGAAAATCCGAATCCTCACAGTATGTATAACGAATCCCCAGCGCTTCCATATAATTCCAGACCTTCTGCGGTGTATATCTCTTTCTGTGCTGACAGAAACGCTCACAACCTTTCAATCCCATAATGGCTGCAAGCTGCCCTTCTTCCATATTATAAATGTTTTGCACACTGCCCGCCGCGCTAAGAAGTTTATACTTTGTGTCGCTCGCGATCCAGTAGATAGTGTCAAGCCAACAAGCATATTGTTTTTGCTGTAATATATCTTCCTTGTTTTCTTTCATAAATCTCCTGTTTGATAATATTCCGCCAAAAAACTATTCATTCCAATATTTGTAATCATTCATTCTATAACATATTGCCTCGCTGAGATGTTCCGCAAGAATATCTTCTTTCTCGTCCAAATCCGCAATTGTTCGCGCAACTTTTATAATCTTATGATATGCGCGCGCAGACAAATTCATCATGGTAAATACTTCCTCCATCATCTCTTGCGTTTTTGTGTCCAGTTTGCAGTAGATCTTAATATCACCTGGTCGCAGCTCTGCATTAAACTGATAGCTTGTCCCTCTATAGCGGTGTTCCTGGCGCGCTCTTGCCTCCAAGACACGCCGTTTAATATCAGCACTGCTCTCATTGTGCATCTCTGCGGATAACTGTCGAATTTCTACTCTTGGCGCTTCTGTCACCACATCAATTCGATCAAGAATTGGTCCTGAAATCCTAGAGAGATACTTTTTAATCTCCGCCTCTGAACATCTACATTGGTTTCTGTCTGGATAATGACCACAAGGACATGGATTCATTGCCGCCACCAGCATAAAATCGGCCGGATAAACAAAACTGCCGTATGTTCTGGCAATGTGAATCCGTTTGTCCTCAAGCGGTTGCCGCAAAATCTCTATAGTGTTGCGGCGAAACTCTGGCAGCTCGTCCATAAAAAGAACACCCCTGTGCGCGAGCGAGATGACGCCGGGCCTGGGAATCCGCCCGCCGCCTGCAAGTGCCTGCTCTGAAATTGTGTGATGCGGGTCTAAAAATGGCCTTCTGGTAATCAATGCCTTTTTGTTGTCCAACTGTCCTGCAACACTGTATATGGTAGAAACTTCCAGACTCTCCTCCATCAATAAGCTCGGCAAAATCGTTGGTATTCTTTTGGCAATCATGGTCTTGCCGGAACCTGGCGGTCCCACCATCAGTATATGGTGGAATCCAGCCGCCGCAACTTCCACTGCGCGTTTTATGGACTCCTGACCATTTACTTCCGCAAAATCCACGTCTGTGATAGTTTCTTCTAGGTTTTCCATCAATGTCTGTTCTGCGGGCGCTATCCTCTGCGCTTTGCGCTCCTCAACCTCTCTAAGATATTCTATGGTATCCTGAAGCGTTCTAACACCGATAATCTCAATACCGCCAATCACAGCGCCTTCCTTTACATTTTCCATTGGCACAAGGCATCGCATAATATGCTCTTGTTTCGCTCTTTGCACAATGGGCAACACACCTCTTACAGTGCGCACTTCCCCATCCAGACCAAGTTCTCCTATTATCAAGGTGTTTTGAATTCCCTCCTCGGGTATCAATCCCAATGATACCAAAATGCCAACTGCAATCGGTAAGTCATAGGAAGCACCTTCCTTGCGTATTTCTGCCGGAGATATACTGACCGTAATTCGCATAGGAGGAATTTCTACAGAAACATTTTTTAGCGCCACTCTGACGCGTTCTCTTGCCTCCCGCACCTCGTTATTTAACTGTCCAACCATCTCAAAACCAGGCATTCCCTTCGACGCGTCAACCTCGACTGCTGCAAACACACTCTCAATGCCATTGACAGCACCTGTTATCACTCTGCTATACATTCCTCGCTCCTTTTCTAAATTATACTCCGTCATATATACCATAAGCTGTCTGCAATTACAATGCAAATGTAAAAAATAGCACTCGAAATGTAAAAAATAGCACACTTTAACACAGATTTTCTGCTTCTAGACCTGCTTTTAATTTTCCCAAAGCTTTTTTTTCTATTCTTGATACATAACTTCTAGAAATCCCCAAAAGTTTTCCAATATCCCGCTGTGTCATCTCCTCACCAGTAAAACTTTTTCCCAGAATGCCGTACCGCAGGCGAATAATCTCCCGCTCCCTGTCGTCAAGTTTTTCTTCTATCAGGCGGTGCAAGCACCTAAGTTTTGCCACAATATCCATATCATCCACAATATCCCGCTGTTCCTGTTCACAGACATCAATCAGATTGATTTCATTTCCCTCCTTGTCAGTGCCAATCGGTTCATATAAGGATACTTCTCGTGTAACTTTTTTTCTAGCCCGAAACATCATTAACAGCTCATTGTCTATACATTTTGCAGCATATGTAGCAAGCCTGCTCCCTTTCTCTGGCTTGAAGGTATTCACTGCCTTGATAAGTCCTATGGTGCCGATAGATATCAAGTCCTCCATATCTTCTCCGCACCCCATGTATTTCTTGGACACATGTGCCACCAGACGCAGATTTCTCTCAATCAGAATCTGTCTTGCCTTATGGGCCGCCTCCAAATCTTCGCCGTTCATTTCTTCCAGATATTCAGTCTCCTCCTTGGCAGATAAAGGTTGCTCAAAGGTCTTCAAGAAATGCCCCCGGGACTCATTTATTTTATTGTATGACTCACGCACCATTTAAGTGCCTTTCCAAAATAAAAAAGTAGATCGACACAGAAAAAACAGGCATTACTGCCTGTCTCTCCCTACAAAAATTCTCTGATTTCCAGCGTAAGCTTTTCCTCAATATTAATCAGCCTCTTCACAATATCCTTGGCTTTTTCCTCTGCCGCCTTATACTGATTTAGATATTTGTGCAAGGATTTAACCCCCATATTGCAGCCGTCTGTCATTAGGTCTGCAATTGTATGATCGGATTCGTTCATCACCAATTTTACATTTGTTTTCATCCAAGACATACTTTTTGCCATAATATTAGGCTCTTTCCCATCATCATGATATTCAGCAAGCATCCCTTCCATTTCATGTTGCAACTTTGCATGTTCTGCCTTGCAATCCTCAAGACATTTTTGCAGCTTTTCATGACTTACATAGTCAATGACATCATCAATTGATGCGATTCCCATTTTAATCCCTGCATCACACTCTCGTAAAAGCCGAATTGTATCCCGTTCTGCCATTAGCACCCTCCTTTATAAATCCAATAGGGAAAATCTTTTCCCCTACTTGCCACATAACCCGAATGTCACCTCACATCTTATTTTCACAACACACAGGTTTATGCAGTTAGTATGCCCATATTTTTCAGGCTTAAGAATTATAAAAAATATTTCTTCGAGACTTCTATGCTATTGCGAATGTAATTTGAAACTATTTCTCTATGTCTTCTAGGAATTGTAGGAAAATAAGTGATACAAATTGCGTAGGATATTTCTTCGAGAAGGTATGTCAAAAAACGTAGTCGTAGCGGGCTGCGGCAAGGCACAACTATTCATCAGCAATCCAATGGCTAATAAAAACCTGTGCGCCGCCTTAGCAGCATATTTTCTCTGCACAGATTTGCGCAGTCAAGTAGAGGAAGATTACTTCCTCTGCTCACGCGCCGGGCACCCGTCAGCTTTGCTGACATTCTTCCTTTGGGTGCCCGTGTGCATAAAAAAAGGGCCTAAGCCCTTAAAAATGCCGTGTACCCTCGCACAGCCTCATACACATCCGCCTTGCTAACCACCTCATACGGCGCATGCATATTCATCACAGACACTCCGCTGTCAATCACGTTCATACCATATTCTGCCATAGCCTGCGCAATCGTTCCGCCACCACCTGCATCAACCTTTCCCAATTCTGAAAACTGATACATCACATCCGCGTCATCCATAATGCTCCTAATTTCCGCTACAAACTCTGCGTTGGCATCACTAGCCCCTCCTTTTCCCCGCGAACCTGTATATTTGTTGAAAGCAAGTCCTTTCGCCAGAAATGCAGCATTATTTTTCTCAAATACAGAGGCATACAATGGGTCATAACCTGCACTGACATCTGAGGACAGCATCTTTGAATTTGCCAGAGCCCGACGCACAAGAAGCTGAGAATCCTTTTCTGTAGCGGCAACAAGTTCTGCTACAGTATTCTCAAAAAACCGAGAGTTTGCCCCAGTTGCACCTGCATTTCCAATCTCTTCCTTATCCACAAGAAGACAACACAGCGTCGTCTCTGTAACTTCCTCCGCCAAATCCAACAGGGCAAAGGCAGATGTAAATGCACATACCCTGTCATCATGGCCGTAAGCCAAAATCATGCTCCTGTCAAGTCCCAAATCCCTTGCCTTTCCCGCAGGAACGATTTCTAGTTCCGCTGAAAGTAAATCTTCCTCTTCAATTTTATAAGAATCTGCAAGAATTTTCAGGATATTTGCCTTGAGTGCCTCTTTTTCCTCCTGTTCTAATGCCTCATTCTGTTCTATTGGACAATTTCCAATTAACAAGTCAAGGTCCTCTCCTTTGACAACCTCCGTGGCTTTCTCCGCCATCTGTTTTTCTGCCAGATGTATTAGCAAATCTGTGATAACAAATACTGGATCTTCTTCTTTCTCACCAATATTAATTGAAATAATCGTGCCATCTTTTTTGGCAATCACGCCATGAATCGCCAGAGGTATTGCAGTCCATTGATACTTTTTAATGCCGCCATAATAATGTGTATCAAAATATGCAAAGCCATCCTTCTCATACAATGGCTTCTGTTTAATATCAATTCTGGGAGAATCGATATGCGCTCCAAGAATATTCATTCCCTCAGACAACGGCTTCTTACCAATCTGAAAAAGTACAATACTCTTATCCATTTGAACTGCATAAAACTTATCCCCTGCCTTTATCGGCTCTCCTTTTTCAAGGATACCAAGCAGCTCTTTATAGCCCTTTTCCTGTGCCATCTCAATCACACGTGAGACGCATTCACGCTCTGTCTTGCCATGGTTCAGGCAATCTTTGTATCTATCACATACTTCCTGTACTTTCTTTTTTTCCTCATTTGTGTATTTAAGCCACAAATTGTCCTTTTTCATTTTCTCACACCTTCCTCACTCTTTAATATGTAAATTTATGTGCCTGCTCCGCCAGTTCTGCTGCCAGTGCTGACAAGTTTTGAGCCATACCTGTAATATTCGTGATTACACTGTCCTGTGTTTCCACTGCTGCCAGCACCTCCTCACTGCCCGCTGCATTCTCCTCGGAAGCGGCCGATATTGCATCAATCATTTCCACAATAATTTGCTTGCTTCCCGTCATATTTGTGCTGGATTCATACAAGGTATCGACACTTGATTGCACACTCTCAAGACACTGTTCTATCTGCACAAAATTTTCTCTGGTATCACCTACACTATTTTCTTGCTCCTGAAAAATCCGCTCCATAGTTTCCATATTTCTAGTTGCATCTGCGGTTTTTTCCAAAAGTTCCTGAATAATTGTTCCAATTTCATTCGTTAAACTGTTTGTCTCTTCTGCAAGCCCTCTGATTTCCTCTGCCACAACAGCAAAACCCCTTCCCGCATCTCCGGCCCTTGCAGCCTCAATCGCCGCATTTAAAGACAAAAGATTCGTCTGGTCTGCAATGTCATTGATCTTTTGACTTGTAGCCTCAATCTTCTGCGCCTGCTCATTATTCTGCTGCATTGCATCCCGCACAACAGCGATACTCTCCCGACTTTTTGCCGTCTTTTCCATCAAATCTTTAATTGCGGCAAGACCACTGTTTTTTACCCGATCCATCTCTTTAGCATTGCCTTTGAGGTTTTCAGTATCACAGATATTGTGTACAATCAGCTCATCCAACTTTGAAACTTCATTTGCACTGGTGGTCGCTTCCCCTGCCTGTGACATTGTTGCACTACTTAGATCATTCATGGTTGCATTAATCTCATCTGACGAATGTTTAATTTGTATTGTGTGTTCTGCCAATGTCCCTGCATTGTCAGACAATGCACCTGCTGTCTGATCAATCCGTTTCACAATATCCCGCAAATTATCATACATCAGTATAATATTTCTGCTAATGCTTCCAATCTCATCCTTTCTTGTGCGCATCACGCGGATATCCGCCATATCTCCTTCGGTCAAATCATAGCGCGCAATTCTGTGGATCTCTGCCACAGTCCTTTTGAGTGGCCTCACAAGCAAAAATTCCATAAAAACAGCTAAAATCACCAACGCAATAACTCCTACAGTTAGACTTACCATTGTAGCAATCTTGACAGTCCCCATGATTTCTGCTCTTGCTTCCGCCATTGTAATGCCAGAAGCTTTCACGACTTCTTTTTCCATCATTTTGCACGCAACAACATTGTTGATAGAAAAAGCAATTGTAAGTACAATAAACATTAAAACACTAATCGTTACTATAATAGAAACTTTCTTGTATTTTTTGTTTTCCATATGTATGATTCCCCCTGCTACAAATTAATATAATACAAGTATAGTGTATATTATTTTTAATTTCAAGTTATTTCCTGCGTCCAGGCAGCTGAACCAAAATAATCGCAGCAAAAGCAAGCACGCAGCCTGCTGCTTCTCTTGCAGTGAGCACCTGATGGAGCAGCAGCCACCCAGCCAACACAGAAATCACAGACTCTAAACTTAAAATTAGGGAAGCCGCTGTGGGATTCATACCCTTCTGTCCAATAATCTGAAATGTATAGCCCACACCACTGGAAAGCACACCCGCATACAAGATTGGAAGCCATGCTGCAAAAATATCTGACAAATGTGGCTGTTCCAACAAAAGCATCATAATTGCCCCAAGCATTGCATTCGTAAAAGTCTGCACACAGGAGAGCTTTACGCCATCTACCAGCGGTGAGAAGTGATCCACAACCAGAATATGCACCGCAAAGACAGTGGCACAACCCAACATATAAAGATCACCTTTTTGCAGCCGAAAATCCCCCTTTGTGATACACAATAAATAAAGACCCAAAGAAGCAAGTCCCACAGCAATCCACACTCTCATCCCTGTCTTTTTTTTGAGAAAAATCCCAAAAACGGGTACAAGAATAAGGTACATTGCCGTGATAAATCCCGCTTTTCCTACTGTGGTGTACTTCACTCCAAATTGCTGTAACGTACTCGCAGTAAAAAGACAGACACCACAGCAAATGCCACCTATCACCAATGCCTTTTTGTTTTCCTTTTGAGCATATTTCCTCTCTCTGTCCGTGTGCATAAATACAGCACAGGGCACTAGAACCACCAGTGCAACCACATTTCTCACTGCAATAAAAGTATAAGGACCCACATAGTCCATTCCCACACTTTGCGCAACAAACGCAACTCCCCAGACTGTGGCAGCCATAAATAAAATCATGGACTGCCGAATAATAAATTTGTTCATAATCTTTTGTTCTTCCTATTTTTTCTTTTCCACTTTTAGAGCGTGTTTGAAAAATGCTTTCCGTCAGATGTGCATCACAATTTGTGGGAGATTTACACCAAATGAAGGGCGCATAGCGGGCTATATAACCTGAATTTGGTGTAAATATCATGCAAAGTGGGGCGTGCAGATGATGGGAATGATTTTTCAAACATGCTCTAACACGCGCATAACTTCTGACCCTCCGCCTGTGCTCGTGGCGTTTTCCGACTTGCCAATTTCATTGACCATAAATATAATCATACCACAAATAATAAAATATTGCTATCAAAAAATCCCACACCAGAAAGCAATCACCTTCTAACATGGGATATCTCAACTTTTAAATTATCTAAAAATCATCAATAATTGGCACATCCTCCTCAAAAGTCTCTTCCCCAACCTCGTTGATTGTTGTATTTCCTGCCTTTCCATACTGATAGAGCTGGTCTAAAAACTCAATTGCCGCTCGAATTTTTGTGCGCAGCAAATATCCACCAGCCTGTGTAGATGCTGCCAATGAGGTCACAGATAAATTGGGGGTCCATCCATAAGCTTTACCATGAAAATCCTGTATTTTGCACAATACTTCGTTAATTTCCTCTTTTGTCAATGGCACTAGCTGCGGCGCTCGCACCAATAAATCCAAGACTGATTTCATTGGTTCCTGCTCTTCTGGGTAAATCTCTGCAAGATTTTCGTACTCATGTTTCCCGTCAATAACATCTTCCACATAGGAGGCGCTGAGCGCAAAGATACTAAACGTGTTCTCGGGACATCGTTCTGGCTGCAAAAACTGTGCCATATTGCGATACGCATTCAAGCGCGCTTTTTTACCAAGCCGTCCCATAAGTTCTGTCTCATCAATCAAAATCACCCATCCATGATATTTCATTTGAGTAAACAAATGACTCATAAACGCAAGATAATCCCCACAATGTTTTGTCTTTGAGAATGTCTCATTATATTTAACTGGCTGGTTAAAAATACGCCGATAAATCTTTTTCAACGAGGCATTTGCAACAAAATCCCCCTCTAAATCTGCCTGTAACAAAAACTTCTCATCTGGGTCCTCCGTATTGAGATAAGAACGAAACAGATAATACAGCTTATCTGTCTTTAACTGTTTCAAGGCATAGAGAAGCATTTCATTTGCTATTGGCGTATTGGCAGATACCCCATCTAATTCGTGCAGAAATCCTGGCTGTTCCCGCATAGGGAGATAGGTATTCTGTATTAGTTTCTGGTATACCAAATACAACTTATCCATCGGCGTTTCCTTATTTAAGGACAGATAGGAAACTACCATATTATTAGAATGTGCAAGATGAAAAACAGTGTTTAAAAGATGTGTCTTTCCTTCTCCATACTTGCCACAAATCACCATTCCGTTGGACTTTCCCTGCTCACATACTTGGTCAAGACGTTCTGAGATTTCTTTCATAATTTTCGGACGCGCCTCAGAGAAATATTGACCTACAGCATGGGAAGGAACTCCCGACCGCAGCGCCTCAATCATATGTCTTGCTTCCGCATCATACATCTGCGCCCACCTCCTGCATTGCATTTATAATCATCTGTGGAATCCCCACTGCTCCTGTGCGCGCACGCTCCACAATCTCCACTGCCTCTTCTGGTTCTAGCGTTCTAACAGTATTATACGCCTCCGCTATGCTCTTGGAAAGCGCAATAATCACATCTGATGTATATTCCTGCGCCGCCAGACGGTCCATGTCAACCATATCAGAAAATCGATTAAAACGTTCGCCAACAATCTCATTTTGAATGCGCATCCACAATGCCTGATAGGATTTTATCCCAGCATTTTCATTGTCGAGCAGTTCCCGGTCAAAAGCATACACAAACATAATGTGCTTCATACTGTCAATATCATCAATCAACTGCCGGATACTCTCATAGGTATCTTCCCGTCTCACTTTGGTATAGTGCACCAACTCCAAACTAGAACGGCTCGTCAAAATTTCCATATCGTCAATTGTGACAAACAAGCCTGAATATCCACCCATGCAAATCAGCTCCGCCAAAGAACGCAACATATGCCTTGCATTATATTTTGTGATGCGATTCGGATAAAAGTCTAATGCTCGAAGCTGCGAAAGTTTAATCGAGCGATCCCCCTTTAGCCACGCAAGCAGCAGCTCCTTATTTTGCTCCTCCAAGACAGGATATCCCAAGATGCTTCCTGTAAGCATACTACATGCGAGGGCAAAATTGTTATCCATCAAAGGATTATCCAAAAAAATCTTACGAAGCAATGTGCGAATTTCTCGCTTAGTAATCGCATCTCCTGAGCCATTCTGCGACAGATAGTCAATAAACCGCATTCCTTCTGGAATATCTTGATAGGAAAATCCCATCTCCTGAATTAAAAAATGGCTGACCGCCTCCAAACAGTCCATAATATTACACTGTTCAAGAATTTCTACATAAATGTCCTTAAAATCATGCAGCCAAATTTCCTTTGCAGAAAACTGTGCTGCCTTATAATTTTCTGTCTTGGCAATCGTTGTCATCAATTGCAAAAAATACGTTTTTCCACTGCCTTGACGCCCCGTCACAAACTTAATTTTGCTACCGCCATTTTTTATATATTCCTGAAGATACTTTTCCTGCCAAAAATCGCTTAAAAAATCAATCCCACATTTGGACATTTGTGCCAAGCCTTCCTCAGCCAACTCCTGAACACCGGACATTTCATCAAAAGTTGAAAGCTCATTAAGCTCTCCTGTCATAGTCTGCCCTCCTCACTGCCTACGCAAAAAAACGTATTGTTGCAAGAAATTGTTCCTTTCCTGTCTGATCAAGAATACGGATTCCTTTTCCAACTTCTCTGCTTGGTCCAAATTGAAATCTTCTACCATTTTTTGTCTTCTCTATCCCGGAAATGTAAAGCCTCGCCAGGTCAAAGGCAAAATTTTGCTGGTCATAATCTTTCCGAAAACGACTCATAGGTGCTAAAAGCTTATAGAGACTTGTCAGATAAATATCCGCATCCTGCTGTTTTTTAAATTTTAAAACTGCAAGGTCATAAATATCAGCCAATTCACTTGCAAACGCCAATGCATTAAAAGATGCTTTGTTTAGTTTCTCCTGGCCGCTTTTAACAATATCCACAAAACTATTCGGCCGCATACACTGCACTTTCTTGCGGTCCAAATACAAATCCTGATTTTCAATATCTAGTTTCACGCGGTATGGAAACATTTCATAAACTGGTGTTTCCCCGCGGACATCCACACCTTTTTCCGCACATGCTGTAAGCATCTGCTCCGCAAATTCTCCGCTCTCAAAATACGCTTTTGCATCAAAACCATTCGCTGCTGTCTTCATGGTATCAATCGTTTCCGACATAGCAGAAACTGCCTGTGCCATCGCCTCCAAGTCCCTGATAAGACTCTTGACGTCTCCTCCATCAATCTCACGCACAACGGCCTTAAACAACTTTTGCATTGAAGCCAATCCATCTTTAACATTTTTCTCTTGTGGCTGCAGGTCCTGATAAAAATCTTCGTAATTCATTTTTTCTCCTTATCTGTGTGTTTTCTTTATTTATATCGATGTTATAATGCTATATAAAGTATATCTGATGCCATATCAATTTTCAATATTTTGTTTGAAATAAGTATAAATTTTGATATAATATGTGTTACTGTTCACACTCAATGTCATATACAATTATCAAAAAACACAAAGGATCACTACTATGGAGAAAAAATTATATTCGTGGCAGGAAGACTGTCTAAAACGCTGGTTTGCCAACAAAGGGCGCGGAATGGTACAAGCTGTAACTGGTTCTGGAAAAACACTTCTAGCATTGACCGCTGCTGACCGTTTGGCCAAAACAACCCATCTGGAACTGCGCATCAAGATTGTTGTCCCAACACGAACACTTATGCATCAGTGGTATCGTGCCATAAAAGCCTATTACGGTGAAACACAAAAAAATTTTATTGGCCTGCGCGGAGGCGGTCACAAACCACCTGCAGATTGCCAATATACGATCTATATCATCAACTCTGCGCGCTATGAACTTGCACGCCAAATTTTATCAGAACTGCGCAGCGAAAAAGCAGTCCTGCTGATTGCAGACGAGTGCCATCACTATATTAGCGAACAAAATCAACTCATTTTTGAATTTATACCACATATGCAATCCTTTGGAGACCATTTTTTCTCACTTGGGCTATCTGCCACTTTACCTTCCGGTCACGCGGGGCAAGAACTTGCAGTAGCACTTGGACGCAAAATTTATACATATGGAATAACCACCGCAACTGCGCGCCGCACAGTCTGCCCTTACGATATTTTTCATATTGGACTTTCTTTTCAACCAGAAGAATCTGCCGCATACGATGAACTGACTGAGCGCATGTTAATCCTAAACGCCCAATTACTTTCCCACTGTCCATCTCTTAGGTCGCTTGACCAGAAAGAATGTTTTGAATTTCTTCGCATTCTCTCTAGTGGCAAAGATAAACAACTTGCCAATATTGCCCGTCAATACATGAGTTTAACATTCATTAGAAAAGGACTTGTCTGTATGGCTTCACAACGCCTTGACTGCGCGCAGGATTTAATTAGACTTCTAGGTATCCAGCAAAAAATTTTAATCTTTAGCGAACGCATTCTGCAAGCCGAAACATTGTATAAACTCCTAGAAAATCAATATCCTGGAAAAGTAGGACGCTATCATTCTAAAATGGGACCACAGGCAAATAAAAACGCCTTGGAACGATTTCGTCTGGGCGATGTGCGTATTTTAATTGCATGTAAAGCCATTGATGAAGGTGTTGATGTTCCTGATGCAGCAGTTGGCATCATTTTATCTGGAACTGCGGTCCAGCGCCAGAGGATTCAGCGCCTTGGACGAATTATTCGGAGAAAAGAAGGAAAAGAACAGGCACTTTTATACTATCTACATGTTATAGATTCCTCAGAAGATTTTTGTTTTCTTCCAGATTCAGGACCAGCTCGTATTCTTGAACTGAGCTATCAGCCAGAAAACAGCGCTTTTGTAAATGTTTTTTATAATAAGAAGGCATCCGAACTCATCAAACAAATGTCCGATGCAGGACTTTCAAAAGAAAAAATCCAAGAAGCCAAACAATGTCTGGCACTTGGATCTGTCAGGGCAGACTGGATGTCTGAAAAAAATATTATAGAACTGCATATTCAAAATGCAGCGTCTAAACGTCAGAAAAATTACTGGACCTGTATGAAAAAATTGGCAGAATTATCTTAACTAACTCTGCCTATGATACTTTGTAATCAGATATTTTGTAGAAAGGGCATAGAGCGTTGTCTTTTTCATAAAATACGTTCCATATAGGCTGCCATCTTCTCCCGAATTTTTGCAAACTGCACATTGGTTTCTGGAAGTTCCGACTGAAAATCCATTAGCTTGTTCAGATATCCCTGCTCATACACAAGCTTACGACTAATCGGATAAACCAACTCATACACAAGCGAAATATGTCCAACGATATTGTCAATAGGTGTTTTTTTCAGACTCCGAAGCACCGCATGTTCCTCAAAAAACGCCTGCATTACTTCCTCTGTCACTTTACAGTGCTTCAAGTCATAAGTCGTCACATTGTAGATCTCCTCAAACGGCACAATAATATTCACCTTTAAAATATCTATCTTGTCTGCATCGCGAAGCAAGTCCGCAATTTTTTTCTCACGCGCAGTATAATTTGCGGGCACACGGTATGCACTGTGACAACGCACCGTCTTTTCAAGCAGTTCATCTTCCGAAGTATCCTCAATATAATCTCTAATTTTTCCCTCCTGAAATAAGATATCCGCTCCAAATTCTGCGTGATCAATAGATTGCGCATCGATAAAAGTACCATATCTTTTTAACTGTTCAAAACGTCCAACATCATGTAATAATCCCGTCAACCACGCTAGTTCTATATCGTTTTCATCAAACCCTGACTGCGTTGCAATCTGCTGGCAAAGCCCACAAACTCTATACGTATGATCAATTTTTAATTTTACTTTTTCGTCCGACGCATCATAGTGTGCCGTGTACTCCCGAAATGCATCTAACGCCTTTTGTCTGTCAACATTCATTTTATTACGCTTCTCTCTTCAATGCCTCTATTGTTTCCCGATAAACAGCCTCGGTCCTATCGTCAAACAACACCCACAGAACAACATCAAACAAATCTTGATTTTCTTTTAAATATTGTTGCACTGTTCTTACTGCAATCTTTGCTGCGCGCTCCACCGGAAATGCATAAATCCCTGTTGATATGGAGGGAAATGCAATCCTTCTAATCTTATGCTCTGCTGCCAACTGAAGCGAATTGCGATAACAATTGGCAAGCAGCGCATCCTCATTATAGTTTCCTCCATTCCACACAGGTCCCACCGTATGAATAATATATTGGCAAGGAAGCCGATATGCCTTTGTTATCTTCGCCTGCCCTGTCTTGCAGCCTCCAAGCAGACGGCACTCTGACAACAGTTCTGGTCCTGCCGCTCGATGGATTGCCCCGTCAACACCTCCACCGCCAAGCAGACTGCTATTTGCCGCATTGACAATCGCATCCACGTTGTCTATTTTTGTAATGTCTCCCTTTACATACTGTATCATAATATTCTCCTAATGCAAAATTACGATTCTATTATCCAAACCTCTTATCCAAATATCTTGATAAAAGTCTGTGTATCCCAAACTTTCCAAAACTGCTTCGCCATCTCTAATTTCCACTTCACCAGTATCCGTATCTTGACAGCAATGTTCAAAAACATATCGTATCACCTGCGCTGCAAAAAAAGGTCTGCATAAGTTCATCACCGTCTGTTCTCCTTGATATTGACAAACGGTCCCTTCACAAGCATAAACATCTAAATTCATTTGTGGCTCATACTTTGTAAAATACACTCTGACCTTTAATCGCTGGTTTTCTTGTGGCACAAATAAATAATAAGAATATGGATAGTTTACAAAATCCATATCGTCATAAAAATAATTCCACCGAAATACCTTCCCATCTACTACAATATGCCTTAATTTTCCCCGTTTCATTCAATTTCCTCTACTTTTTAATGAAACATTAATGAACTACCCATTATCTAAAGCCACTGAGCTTCCTGCTTCATCGACCTCAAAGCCGGATATACCCGGCTTGACTACTATCTTTACAGATGTTAATCCGGGCAGTCCCTGCCCTATTTGTATTTTATGCTATCTGTCTTAGTCCCTCTGCTAAAATATTCTTTGCAGCATTAATATCTCTGTCATGCTTTGTTTTGCAGACAGGACAGTTCCATTCTTTACTAACATTTCTTTATACAAAATACTTTTCTTAGTGGGGCTGAACCGTCAATGGTATAATAGATATCTGCATCACCTTCAGGTATAGAAAGCTTTCCTTTCACTGTTTCTGAACCTATTTGATATACAGCCAGAACTTGTCGTCTGGTACGGGACCAGACCTCTATCGTACTATTAGCTTTGTCATAAACCAGACCAATACCATCATTCAGATATGTAAAATAACCGTCTGGCGATGGCTGTGCCATAAATGGAATTTCCCCCAGCGCTGTTTCCTGCCCTGTCAAAAGTTCGTACCGCATTAATATTTTATCCAAATTCACATAATAAAGGCAATGATCCAACCATACAATACCAGATTGTGTATAATAAGCATTCGGTTCAATATGCGTATATAATGGAATGTCCGCAAGTTCTGTTCCGGTTTCTGCAAGCGTGCCATAATAAAGCTTACATGTACGTGCATTAATACGGCGTATATAATAATACTTTCCATCGCTGTCATGGTACATTGGATAGTCTGTCCTATTGTTGAACGCCCATCCACCTGTCTCATATTTTTTGCTGCTGCATACCGGCGCCGGTTCACCCCATGCTCTTGTCCAGTTGTAATATCCATTTTCAATAACCGTATCATCAGACACCATAAAAATATCGTGTCTGCAGCGTCCCCTTAACGTGGGATGTATGCTATTAGCCCTATTGACGTCCACATGGTACCACTCTCCATCTAGCTGCACCATATTCCAGATATGATTCATTTCCTCACTGCCAACCTCAATACAGTTTATCCCAAGACGTTTCATTAACAGACGATAAGCATGTGCATATCCCTTACAGACCGTATCCTTTAATACCAAGGCACCATAGGCATTCCAAGTCTCAGATGGAGCCAGATCCATATTATCAGAAGCAACATCATAATTATATACACTATTTGTCACAAGATAATCGTGTAAAATCAGTATCTGCTCTAACGGGTCGCTGATCCCATCCACCTGCGACAAAGCCAGTTCTACTGCCTCATTAAAATTGTCGATCACCCCCTGCTCTTTCGCAAAGTCATAATACATCGGTCTGACACCAACCATTTCATTTGGATTAGAAGTCCGATAATATCTCCAATATCCGCCTGTTACATAAAAATATTCTGGATGGTCATATATCACTTTATTAAAAACTGCGTTCAGCAATTCCCTGTCCTCGCTGCCATCTGCATTTGAAAGTTTCAGCTTTGAAACATCTATGTAAGCCTCTTCATACATACCTACAGTATTCTTTATCCCATCCTCCAACAGTTTATAGAGACATTTGGCTTTCTCTCCCTCCACATCGCCATCTTCTTGATCAGATGGTACATTTTTAAAGGTTCTGCTTCCCTTATACGCACTGTCCTTTACTGCTTTTACTTTTACTGTATAGGTCTTTTTATTTTTTTCTTTCTTTACTGTCGCCGTATAATCCTTGTCCTTTTCAAGTAAAATGCCATTATAGTAAAATAAAATCTCATTTTGCAATGCATTTGTAATTTCAACAGAAACATTTGCAGTCCTGCTTGCAAGATTAAGCTGGCCAAATTTTATATTTACTTTCTTTTCAGAAGTTTCAATATAATTTCCACCTGCATTTGCCCTCAATAGGATTGGATACTTTTTTCCGATTTTAATGTCATTAATTGTTTTTATACCGCCATAGTCTATTGTATACTCATTCTCAGAAAGGATATGTTTTGCATCTTTTACAATAATCGCTTCCTTAACCGCCTTCTTTACATCCTCTATATTTCCTGTTTTTGGAATCGTACCGCTCAATGATGCAGATACTTTGCTAAAATCCTTTTGTTTAATGTCAAAAGACAGTGACTCGGATTTTCCATAGTATCCTTTACCATTTTTGCTTACGCCAATTACCCATACTTTTGCTGTTCCTTTTCCCGCAGCAATATTATTGCTATAAATCACTTTATACATACTTGAAGAAATCTTTTTCCCTGTCGTTGCATCGGTTACAACAACACCTGGTTTCTGTGCTTTCCCATTATATGTATATCCCTTTGCAGGTAATTTTTTAAACGCTAAGCGGATATTTTCCGATGTAATTGGCTGAATGTCCGTTTCCGTTTTCAGAATATTAAATTTTACATTCTTCTTTGAGGTACCTGTATAATTTCCAATACCTTCCACTGTCAATACGGATTGTGTATCTGTGTCTGCTGAACCCGTTGTTGATAAATGAATATTATAATCTCTGTCTTCAACAAGTTCCCTTGTTCCATCAGTTACTCTGACCGAAGGTTTATCACCAAACACAATATCTCCTACTGGAGAAATCGCAGCATTGCCAATGCTTTTTTGCTTGATTGTGTATTTTTTAGTAATTGTGCCAGTGTATTCACCAATCCCTCTTATTGTTACTTGTGCCGTATCTTCGCCCACATTCACATTGTCATTGTAACGAACTGTATAGTCTACATTCAATTTTAATTTTTGTATCTTTGTCTTACCGTTCCCGTCAGTATATTGATGCGCTACTATCATAACCGGACGAATCTGTTCGCCTGTATAAACTGCACTGTATTCGTTTTTTTGCCTGGGAAACAATACGCTGTTCACCAATGGCTTCTTTTCCACTTTTTCACTTTGCTTCCAACCCGCATATAAAATTGTATCTTTCTCTATAATATCCTTTTCAAAATCCCATAAAGTTTGACAGTCTGCATCTTTATACCAGCCTGTAAATTCATAGCCGTCCGCCTGTGGCGCCGTTGGAGGTTTGATTCCACTTCCCTTCTTAATTTCTGTATAAGTCAAATATTCCTCTAATTCTGTTCCATGTCCCTGCAAATCAAAAGTTACCATGTAAGTTTCTTTGTCAAGATCTGTTACAGCAGATACTGTTAAATCCACGGAGGCTGTCAATTCCTTGTAGCTTACTATCAATGTCTTTATTCCCTCAATGGACATATCAATCTCATCGGCATTTGTAGTATAATCAGTAACTGTTTTTGCTATCCCATCATTGCCATAATATGTGACTGTCAAGTCATCTATATTTAAAGTATCTCCGCATTGATAGGCTGTTTTTGTCTTTTGGATTTTAATATATGCGTCAGATACTACGGGAGCACTGTTTTTCATTATTTTAATACTGTAATTTAAATTCTGTGGCAGTTCTGTAATTGAGGTTCCATCTGGTTGATACCAAATATCTTCACCATCTGTAGGCAATTCTGCAGAGATTGTAAGATTGATTGGGGTATAAATCATTGACAATCCAGTACAGCCAGAAAATATGTCCTTTATATTTGTTACTTTACCTGCATCAAAATTACTTAAGTCTAAAGTCTTCAAACTATTACAATCGCCAAACATACCATGTATATCTGTTACATTGCCTGTATCAAAATTATCTAAGTCTAAACTTGTCAAGCTGCTGCAGCCCTTAAACATCTCCCACATGCTTGTCACTTTTTCCGTATGAAAGCCACTCACATCTAAACTTGCCAAACTATTACAGTTTGCAAACATACCCTCCATGTTTGTTACATTTGCAGTATCAAACTTGCTCACATCTACATTGGATAATTTGCCACAACTTTTAAACATCTGGCTCATATTTGTTACGTTTTTGGTGTCAAAACAACTCACATCTACACTTGTTAAGTTCTCGCAGTCATATAACATAGCAGATGCATCTGTCATACCAGTAACATTAATTTCTGCTGATGTAATATATTCTCGACTGTCATACCACGGTGCCCTGCTAAAACCATTAGAATCTGAAAAGTCCCCTGTTCCTGTCACAGTCAGTTTTCCATTTTTCTCTATTTTCCAAGTAATATTCTCATAGCTGCCACTTGCAATAACATCTTCATTATCAATAATTGTTACCTCACAGAAAGCCTTTTTGCCACCTGCACTCGCTGTAATTGTACAGCTTCCAGCCATTATAGCTGTAATAACACCGTCCGATACTTCAGCAATCAAATTATCGCTGCTCTCCCAAGTGATCGTTGTATCTGTAGCATAACTTGGCGTTATCGCAGCTTTTAAGACTGTTTTATCACCGACAGCCAGCGTTACTGTTTCTTTATCCAGTTCAATTTTTTCTACAGGTATTTCTGTTGGCTCCTCCGTTTCAAACGTAATATCCGCTGTCAAAACAGTTTCCTTTGCCGATTCATTTGGACTTTGATGCAAAGAATAATACACTTTTCCCTGACAAAATGCGCTGCCATAAATATAGCCATTTGTAGTGTCCGCTTTAAACTCTTCTCGTTCGTCAATAACATTCCCCACATCATCAAACGCAAAACTGCGAATAGACATCTTATCATTATAGTACAAACGATCATTCACATAAAACAAACCCGAAAATGCATTCTGCCAAAAACCACTTCCATTCCAAACTGTCCAAGTGCCAATATTACAAACTGTTGTTCCATCTCCTGTAATATCAGACAAACTATTTTTATTGATTACGCCAGTGCCATTATATGTAATATAATAACAATCTTCTTCCACAAAAATCAGCGGCGCATTACACTTTAACCAAAAAGCATTATCATAACTTGTATCTGTAGCTTTGTAATCTACTACCTCACTGCCCTCTGTTACATTCCAATCATGATGTTTACAATTATTTTCAAAAGCAGTATCGCTACGGAACATATATTCGTGTCGTGCTCTGCCAATCAAATCCCAAGTAGGATCGTCCCAAGTAACATCAACCTGATAGTATTCACCGTTTAATTGAATCAAATTCCATGCATGATTCATCGCTTGGCTCGTTACCATCAAACATTCAATTCCTACTTGGTTCAGCAGATACTTATAAGCAAGTGCATAGCCTTGACAGACGGATATCCGATTGACCAATGTACCATAAGCTGTATAAGATGCATCTGGAATTTCACCTTTATCCAAATTTTCTTTATCATATTCACAGTTAACTGCAAGATAATCATGCAGCACAATTGCCTTTTCCAAGTCGCTCATCTCTGGTTTCACAACTGCCAGCGCTTCCCTTACCGCTTCCACAAACGCACTGTCATCATAGGAATTATCATATGTTAACATGACCGATATGACATTCGTCCCACTAAGGGAATAACTGAATTTTTTCTTAACAAAATACAAATCAGGATTCTCGTTGATTACACCAAAAACAATATCACCAATCTTATCTTTACTAATATTATACTTTTGAACATTGATTGTTTCTTCGCATTTTTTCATCTGCTGATAGAGATATTCTTCCATTTCCAATGTATCAATATCAGCCGCCAAACTGCTAGAAAAAGCAGAAACATGAGTGCGTTTCGATGGCGCATCTCCAAATTGATATGCTCCTATCAGTTCTGCTGTCACAATTTTTTCCTGCAAATCTGTCTCTTTTACACCTTCTGTCTCCTGTTGCTCATCCCCGTTCTCAAATTCTATTAATTCTTCTGTTTCCACACCTTCCGCCTGTGTATCTGTTTCCTCGCTGTCAGTATTCTGGAAATCTGTTTTTTCTTCTGTTTCTTGCGTTTCAACAGTATTGCTATCATTATCTGTTTCCGTTTCTTCCGTCTCAGACCCTGTCGGCTCATCTGTTTTTTCTTCTGTTTCCATGGAGGAATCCATTGTCTCTTCCGTCTCAAACTCTGTTGGCGCATCTGTTTTTTCTTCTGTTTCCATAGAGGAATCCATTGTCTCTTCCGTCTCAGACCCTGTCGGCTCATCTGTCATTTCTTCCGTCTGTAAATTCTCCACTTGTTCAACAGCATATACAGACATGCTATTCTGTGGCAAAGAAGTTATCAATAAAACTGCTGATAAAAGTCCTGCCATTGCCTGTCTTGTCTTTCTTAACTGTCTTCTCATACATTTTCCTCATTTCTACATTCATCAATATTAATATTATCTATTTCGCTTTAATTCATAATTTGTATTTATCTAATTCTTTACAAACATAATAACTCTATTATCTCTAAATTGCAAGATATTCCAATTACTGACTTTAATTGCATATCGCCCCTTATACCTGAATCATGTTCTCACAAAATGCGCAGTACATGCACATTCCTGCCCCGTGAAAAGTAACGCTTTTTCACTCATTTAGTAATTAAAAAAAGACCTCCTTTCTGTGGTAAAATTAGAATATACATTCCAAACCAATATCCCAGAAAGAAGATCTCTATAAATAATTTCAACAATGTAAACTTAAAAATCAATAGTCAAATCTATAAAGAAACCAGAATTCATGCTTTTCAATATTGACTCCGCACTTCTTAATACCTATAAAAAACAGGAGAGCTATGATGGGCTGACTGAAGACCTTTTAAAACACTTTGTAGGTTTTTGCAAAATAACAGACCTTCAAAGCTTAAATTTTTCTTGAATTTTCTCAGTATTTTGGAGTTTATGCAAATCAAAAACTTGACTGCACAATCGCTTCGCTAACTGATGATTGTGTGTAATAACCATAATCCCTATATTGCGTTTTTTTATCTCATCGCATACCACCTGCCAAATCTGTGCCTGCGTAATGACATCTAACATAGTGCTAATCTCATCACATATCAAAAAGGACGCGCCACTCATCAGTGCACGCGCAACACAAAAACGTTGCAACTCTCCTCCAGAAAGTTCCCGCGGAAAGCGTTCTAACCATGCTTTTTCAATCCCAAGTGAGACAAGGAGCTCCTCTGTAATCTGCCCACTCTCCTCAAGTACTTTGCGCAACCGCCAACGCGGATTAACCGCCTGTTCTGGGTGCTGATAAATCAGTTGCACCGGACAAATGCCCTTTTGGGGAAGTGGCTTTCCGTCCAGCAAAATCTCACCTTCCACAGGTGTTAAATATCCTGCAAGCAGCATTGCCAGAGTAGACTTTCCTGCCCCGCTTGGCGCAGACAAACCGACACATGCTCCTTGTTCTACACAAAAGTTTAGATTTTTAAAAATCCATGGTTGATGTCTTCCATATCGAAAACTCATGTTTTTTGTTTCAAGACGCACTTGTATAGCCTCACTTTCCCAATGATTGAAGCATTTAGGAACTGTTCCTTATTTTTGAAATATCTCCGCACAAAAACATCGCACTTCTCCGCCGCGCAGCATTCGCAAAGGCGGAGATTCCAGTGTACATTTTGGCGTACTGTAACTACATCTTGGTGCAAACAGACACCCCTTTGGCAGATTTCCGGCATAGGGCTGAAAACCAGCAATTGGTTCAAAATCATTCTGCGGCAGCGCGTGCCAAAGCGCCTTAGTGTAAGGGTGACGCAACGCTTCCGGTCCCTCCTGAAAATCCTGTGCACTAGCAGTCTCAACCGTCGTTCCAGCATAAAAGACTGCTATTCTATCTGCAAACGTAAACGCAAGGTCAATATCATGCGTAATCAGAAGCACTGCTTTTTTGTTGTCTGCCATTTCTCGAAACATCTTGAGTGTCTCCAACACCTGTTCCAAACTCATACCTGGTGTCGGCTCATCTGCAATAATCAATTGTGCATCTGTAATCAATGCCGTGGAGACCAGCACGCGCCGCGCCATACCGCCGGAAAGCTGAAATGGATAGCATTTTTCTATATCTTCCGACAACCCAAACCGTCTAAAAATTTTGTGTCTTTTTTGTGTGGGATATGGTTTTTTATGTCCGTCTACCTGTGCTCCTGTCGGCATTAACGGGTCGAGAAAATCTACTGATTGCGGCACCAATGCAATCTCAGTTCCCCTCAATTGCTTCTGCAACTTAGGCGTCAACGTCTGCCCATTATAACGCAGTTCTCCGGAAACAGTGGCATTTTCTGGCAAAATCCCTAAAATTGCTGATGCCAACAGACTTTTTCCAGAACCGGACGAACCAGCAATCGCTAGGATCTCTCCAGCATGTACTTTTATGTTTAATTCCGAAATAACCTGCAATGTTTTTTGTCCAAATATACCATCATACATCTGAAATGAAACAGATAGATTATTGACCTCCAAAACTGGAATATTTTGCTTATTATCCATAAATACCTCAAAACGAAATTCTAAATAGCCCCCACATTATTCCTGCGCATAAAACGGGTCAATCACTCTGCGCAATTGCTCTCCCAATCGGTCTATCAACCAAACCATCAGCACCAAAACCACTCCTGGAAACACTGCCATCCACCACATTCCCGATGACAGATAGGTCATACTCTCTGCCAAAATAATGCCAACCGCAGGCTGTTCCGGCGGCAACCCATATCCCAGAAACGAGATAGATGCCTCGTGCAAAATAGCGTGAGGAAACATCAAAATCAACCCTACTAAAAACTGTGGTGCCAAATGTGGCAATAAATGATGAATCAAAATCCATCTGCTTGATTTTCCCAAGCGGCGCGACACCGCAATATAATGCTGGCTGCGTAATTGCAATACTTCTGCCCGTATCAGCCTAGCAAGACTCGTCCAGTGCGTCGCCGCAATACCGGCTAACAACCCTTTAAGCCCTCTTCCCAAGGCAAAGGAAATCAATATGATAAAAACCGTGTGCGGAATCCCCATCATCAAATCAATCAGCCAATTTATCACACTGTCCAAAAAACGGGAACCTACTGCTGCCGCAATGCCAATCAAAATTCCAATCACTGCGCTAATGCACGAAGCCACAATGCCCACCGTCACACTGACCGACATCCCTTTTAAAGTACGCACTAAAATATCACGTCCCAGATTGTCTGTGCCAAACAAATGCTGCCATGATGGAGGTTGCTTGGCATGAGCAAAGTCTGTCGCAACCGCCTCCTGCGGAATCAATACGCCAACTCCATAAATCGTCACGATCAGAGAAAACAAAATAACTGTCAGCACAAAGGCTTTTATTCGTTCATTCAAACATTTCATCTGCAATTGCTGTTTCCATTGCTGCCAATGAAACACCTCTTGTCTTAACCTTCTCATGGCTGCCCCGTTACTGAAAACTTATAAAAACTTATAAACTCTTATGTTTCATTCCTACTTCAACGAGTATGCTTTGGTATTGAATAAATTCAA
>DEPD01000110.1:0-9263 GCA_002358575.1 Lachnospiraceae bacterium UBA3401
GAATGGAAATCCCATACGATAACGGGCGAATCCTTTTCAAGCGCGATCCGGTAAGTCGGGGATATGCCGCCGAAAGCGGAAATGCCCTGACGGTACAGGCTGCGTGTCTGTTCGTCAATCGTATCATAATCCATGTAATAGAGAAAGCTTGTCATAAAGGTAAACGCCCAGTCGGTAAATTCCTTTACAAGCCAGTCGTATCTTTCCGCATATTCCTTCTGCAATTCCATTGCCACAGCCTGCGGCGCATTTCCCATAGCCATCGTGATCGCAATACCCTCACGGTCAGTTACAGACCATCCCGATTCTACGCCGTTCTTTCTGAAATCCGGCTTGTCAAAAGGGTAAAAATAAGAAAAATACTCATCTGTAGGGAGGGATTCTTCCTTTATAAAGTGATTTTTGGGAAGATACACCGATTCATAGGTTATGAAATCCGCTGTTGTCGGCAGGGCGGTCATAAAGCCAAGGAAACCATATTTTTTAATAAAGTCAAGTACAGCGTCCTTCAATTCTTCTTCCGGTACTTTGTGCATGGCGGCAAGCCCGACATTTATGGCATCAATGACAAGCTGCTCCGCTTCCTGCATGGGATGGTACATTTCTGGTTTTGCATCTTTGGAAACCGTTATATAGAGATTGCCGTCATTGCCTGTCTTATATTCGCAGCTGCTGTATCGGATCCACGGTGCACTGGTATGTTCAAATAAATTCTTCATAAAATCCTCATTTCTAAGCAATTTGCTGTAGGGAACGGCAAGAAATCCGCAAATGTCATTGCCTGTCTGCTCTGCTCAATTCTGCCATATCATTTGATGTAATATTTCTTACATTATAAACAGTTACTCATTATCGGCCAAGCTGTTTGTAGCTTTTAGTCGGGATACATTTACCTTCCCTTTTTCTTCCGCACTCCGTTTTCCAGGAAATATTTTTCGTCAAGCGTCATCGGCAGACTGTTTTCTTTCCTGTATGTAAGTATGTTGCCATAGAGCTTTCGTACCTTTTTCAGAGCAGTTTCCCGAATACCCCGGATATTCCGGTCAGACTGTCTGGTGATCTCCGCATACTCCGAAGCAGAGTAATCCTGTAGGAATAAGTAATAGAGCATATTTTTAAGATGCGGCTTCAGTTCCTTCAAAATTTCCGATAAATCTGCATCCGTGACAAGTTCGTGCAGCGTTTCCGGGCGGTCAAATATGAGGTCAAGAAAATCGCCCGCAAGCATAAGCCTTCTTAAAACCGTGTCATAGGAAAGCCTGTCAGAAAGATACTGTTCGCCTGCGCCCCATTCTAGGGGGACATCAGAACGTCCTTTTTCATGATCCCTTTCTCTGCGTTCCCTGTTGCTGTCCAGTTTGTCCCACTACCTGATGATTTCCCTGAAATCTTCCTCTGTTCGTGCGCTTTCCTCAATGCGCCGGAGGGCAAGCGCACGGGCTTCGCGGTGCAGCATATCCCCGTCAGCTTCTGTTATTAAATTTTGTTCCCTGAACGTCGGGAACTCAGCGTATTTCGGCATCTATGGTCAGTCCTTTGCAAAAAAATAAAATTTTGTAGCAGTTTTTTCAAAAACACTTCCGTTTTTATAGCCGTTTTTCTCCTATTAGTGAAAGAAGTAATTCTTTTTGTCAAAAAAGCAGTTACGAAAAAGGAGGATGGGATTATGGAATACGGATAAAACAAAAATATGGTTACACGGAGCGGAAGCCAAAACTATTATAAGGGATATGCGTGTGATACGCAAGAAAGGATTGTATGGCAGAAACATTAAAAGTGAATAATGATGTAGCAGAATCCAGCCCTGTTCCGGCGGGATTTTTTTACAGAAGAATCGGCGGGACGCTTTTTAAGGTCAGGGTATATACGGGTTCGGGATATGCCGACACGCTGGATGAAAAAATTCCCCGATTAATTTTGAATGAAATGGTGACAGGCGCAGAAAGTTATGTTAAGATGGATTCACCACAGATGAGCCAGCCGCTGGAAAGGAGTTCGGAATGAACAACAGGATGGCTGGTGGCAACAGAATAACAGCTCTTTATGAGCGGCTCTCAAGGGACGATGATCTTGCGGGGGACAGCAACAGCATAGTCAACCAGAAAAAGATGCTGGAGGATTATGCAAAAAATAACGGGTACACGAACACGGTGCATTTTACGGATGACGGATTTTCCGGCGGCAGTTTTGAAAGACCGGGATGGAAGCAGATGTTAAGCCGGATTGAAAACGGCGATATCGGCACAGTTATAGTAAAGGACATGAGCCGTGTCGGGAGGGATTACCTTCAGGTAGGATTCTACACGGAGGTATTCTTCCGGGAAAAGGGTGTCCGTTTTATTGCTGTTTCCAATGGTGTTGACAGTGACAACAACACCAGCAGTGAATTCGCCCCTTTTTTGAATATCATGAATGAATGGTATCTGCGTGACTGCAGCAGGAAGATCACCGCAGTTTTACGGGCAAAAGGGAAAGAAGGAAAACCAATCACAAGCAATCCGCCATACGGATATGTGAAAAGCCCTGATGATAAAAACCTCTGGCTTGTCGATGAAGAAGCGGCAGAGGTTGTGAAAAAGATTTTCCGTCTGACCGTGGAGGGCATGGGACCGTACCAGATTGCAAAGCGGCTTATGGCAGAAAAGGTGGAGAAACCGTCATATTATCAGGCGACAAGGCAGAGGGGCAATTTCAAAACCATGTGCGATTTTGAAACTCCCTACAACTGGACGGGCGGATCGGTGGTGCGGATACTGGAAAGACCAGAATATATGGGCGATACAGTGAACTTTCGCAGCCATAAGGAATCCTACAAAGATAAGAAAGCGGTTAAAAACAGCAGTGAGGACATCCTTATTTTTCAGGATACCCATGAACCTATCATAGACCGCAGGACTTGGTATTTGGTGCAGGAATTAAGAAAGACGGTGCGGAGAGTGGATACCGGCGGGGAAGGAAGCCTGCTGACCGGAAAGCTCTACTGTGCGGATTGCGGCGGGAAGATGCACTACCGCAGAAGCACGACAAGAGCGGGCAGGGACTGGCGTGGGATTCCGAACGGGGAAGTCCAGCACACATCCGCAGGTTTTAATTGCAGCACCTATAACAGCAGCAGAAAAAAGTATAAACAGGTGTGCTGTTCCCATTCCATAAAAGAGGATACGGTAAAACAGCTTATCCTCGAATCAATTCAGTATGCCTTAAAAAGCGTCCGCATGGACGAGGCGGCATTTATAAAAAGTATGCGGAGTGCATCAGAGGTCAGGGACAAAGGCGAAGTGAAAAAGCTGAAAACAGATCTTGCGAAAAAAGAGAAGCGCTTTGCAGACCTTGACTTACTGATTAAAAAGGTGTATGAGGACAATGCAATGGGGAAGCTGCCGGACAGACGGTATGAAATGCTTTCTTCCGATTACGAGAAGGAACAGCAGGAGATTGAGATTTCTATAAGAGAAATTCAGGAAAAACTCATGCAGTTTGAAGAAGATACAGACAGGACGGAGGAATTTTTAAGCCTTGTCCATAAGTACACCGATATTCAGGAACTTACGCCTGCCATCGTCAATGAATTTGTGGACAAAGTGCTGGTACACAAGATAGAGGAAACGGATGGCGACCGCGTGCAGGAGATTGAGATTTTCCTGAATTATATCGGCAAGGTGGAGCTTCCGACGCAGGAGATTTCCGAGGAAGAAATGGAAGAAGAAGAAAAGAAACGGAAACGCCGCCAGTACAGGAGGAAATACATGAAAGCCTACCGGGAAAAGCACAGACCGGAGATCCGGCGTGTGATTGAAATCGCAAATGCGGAAGATAAGCAGAGGCAGTTAGCGGAAGCCGGACAGTCGGCAGATGAACTCCTGCATACGGACGGTATGGAACAGGTTGCGGCTATGGTGGCAGGGGAAAACAAGGTTATTGTAGAGAGCAGCCTTCCGACCAAAGAGGAAGTGAAAGCAAAATATGGCAGATAATTTTATGAACAGCAACTAAGAAAGTGAGGATTTTGATATGACAAAACTTAGAGATTATAACATGAACGGGACAGTCATTTTAGGCGTGGATGCAGGCTATGGGAACTATAAGACGGCAAGGTGCTGTTTTGCGACTTCCGTGAGCAGGAGCACCCAGCCGCCCGTTTTCACGAGGGACTATCTGGAATATAATGGCGGCTATTATACCATAGGCGAGGGGCATAAGGACTTTGTAGCGGAAAAAAATAGGGATGATGATAATTATATCCTTACCCTTGCCGCCATCGCAAAGGAACTGAAAGCGAGGGGACTGTCAGCCGCAAAGATACACCTTGCAGTAAAGCTTCCGCTGAAATGGGTGCAAGCGCAGCGGGATTCGTTTCGTGAGTATATGATGCAGAACCGCCATGTTGATTATAAGTATGCTGGCAAGCGTTATGAGGTTGACATCGTGGATTGTACGGTCATGCCACAGTGTTATGCGGCGATAGCGGAAAATCTGCCCGATTTTAAGGGTATGCACATGGTAGCGGATATCGGCAACGGAACAATGAATGTGATGATACTTAATAATGGAAAGGCGAGCGAAAGCAAGTCGTGGACGGTAAAGCTGGGGGCGAATGAATGTTATATGGCGATCCGCAATCTTATACTGGACAGGAAAGCGGAAGAACTTCCGGCGGAGATCATTGAGAATTATCTGCGTTACGGAGACACAAAGGTAGGCGGGGAATACCAGCAGCTCATGGAGGAAGCCGCAAAGTCTTATGTGGATAAGATATTTGCGGAACTGAAAGCGCACGGTTATAATCCAAACCTTATGAAACTTTATATCATGGGCGGCGGCGCAAAGGTTGTGGAGCTTGTGGGGGACTATGACAGCGGTAATGTTACCTTCAACCATGATATACGGGCAAACGCTAAAGGATACGAATACTTTTGCTATATGAAGCTGCGCAGGCAGAAAGCAATGGCTTCCGCCGGATAAGGAGATGTGTCTGAATGAAGAATAAAAACCATAATATCCGTTTCAACATGGAAAAAGGTGACGAGTGCAGGGCGTGGGAGTTTCTGCACTCCCCCAAGGTGCGTCAGATGTTCAAGTCGCAAAATAGATTTGTGATAGAAGCAGTCAATGATTATTATGACAGATGCGTGGCAATGAAGAATGATCCCTATATGGAAACGAGGGAAAAAGAGGATGCTTTTGCAGATCGTATCGTGGAAGCTGTGGAAAAGAAAGTGGTGTCCAATCTTTCGGCGCTTTTCGGTATGTATATGGCGCAGTTTTCCCATTATCTGTTCCTATGGGGGCATATATGGCGGCACAGGGCGGCATGGTGTGCGGACAGGCGTTTCCAAATGGCGCAGGGAATAGAGATGGTGTAATGAACGGTGCAGATTCGTTCTGTGTGTCCGATCCGGCAGATGCAACGGTACAGTGTGGAGAAGCTATAGCAGAGCAATCCACAGAGCCGCCGGACAATGAACTGATTGATTTTGACGCATTTTAATATAAATATGGACAGGGCTACGGTAAGCGGATTTATCGTAGCCTTATTTTCATGGAAATCACCATAACTAAGCGTAAATACAGCCATATTTTAAGAACGCAAGGGCAAAGTGTAGCCGAAAGGTTACAAAACAAGGGCAAAGGGCAGCCATTAAAGGCTGCATGATTAGGGGCAGGCATTAAAGCCTGCAAAACAAGGACAAAAAGCAGCCGAAAGGCTGCAAATAAGGGCGTAAGTATAGCCGTCTGTTTGAAACTGGAATATCAGTTTTCGGACAGGTGGCTTTTCTATGTCTGTGAAGCATCTGTTCCACGAACTGCTTTGGAGTGGTTCAGGGAGTGTCGGCGAGTAGTTTCCGGGGAGGGCGTATGCCCTTCCCTAAGTCCTCGGCGTTTGAGAGCGAAATACACCCTACGCACAAAACTTCGTTTTGTACTCCGGGGATTTCGCCCTTGCAGGGGGCAAATTTGCGCCTGCGCAAATTTACAGTCCGAAAGAGCCGGACTGTATTTATCCATACCGCCCAGAGGACGGGCGCATGAATGGCGATGCTGCTTACGGCTACATTTCAGGGCAGATGTGCAGCATCGTCATAGGGACTTCATAAAACGAAGCCCCTATGCGGCTGTCAGAAAGCGACAGCCGTAAACTGCCCGTATCCGGACATCGGTTCGCAGACAGACGTCTGATAATGACTGCTCACAAAAATCTGCGGCGGCAGAGTATCTGCCAAAAGAAAGGAAAATCGCATATGAGGAGAAATTCATTTATAGAAATGGCAAAACTGCATGACTTATCGGGGCGCATCACTTATATTTCAAGCCACGCCAAACAGGAGCATCTGTATGAAGTTTATACAACAGAACCGGACAGGGCATTCTGGCGGGAACTTGCCAAGTGCAATCAGGAAGAATTTGAAAAAAGCGGGACGAATGGAAAATGTATTGAGGCAAGAGAGCTGATGATTGCCCTGCCGGAGAGTTTTATCAGCTATGACCATGATTATCTGCTGAAAAAAATGGTTGATGAGTTTAAGGAAAAGTATGGTGTGGAATGTTTTGCCGCGCTCCACCACAATAAACGGAAAACAAACCTGCATATCCATATGATATTTGCGGAGAGGAAGCGGTTAGACCAGCCGGAAGAAAAGACTGCCACCCGCAATATGTTCTATGACGAGAAGGGGCGTCATGTGCGGACAAAGAAGGAGATACTTGACAGTGACGGGAATATCCGCAAAGGCTGTAAAATCATCAAAAAAGGCGAAGTGTACGAGGGTAAGATTTTTACCATAAAGGACAGCCGTTTCAAGCAGGAATCCTTTCTGGACGAGGCGAAAGTATTTTATACGGATCTGATCAACCAGATGGTGATTGACGATAAGGACAGGCTCAGCATATTTGATAAAAACGGTCCGTACCTTGCCACAAAGAAAGTCGGTAAAAATAATCCCAAAGCGGAGGCGATAAAAGCAGACAATGAAATCCGCATGGAATGGAACAGGGCTGTTGACCGCGCTATTGTAAGCGGTGTATCCGAGACGGAGGTTGTGGAACTGAAAAAGACAGAAATCACGGAAAAGGTAAAGGAATCTGTGGAGCAGAACGGTAACAAGCCGGAGCTGTTCGGGGAGATTGTCAGGGCGGCGATTTTATTATTAGAGTGTCTGATTATAAAAGCTATGCAAAAGGTAATGGATATAGCGGAAAAAGTTATTGATAAAGCTGTTGACGCCATAAAGGAAATACCAAAAGAAATGGAAAGTCATGCCCATGTAAAAGCTGGTTCGGCGACTCAGCAGGAAAAGAAAAAGATACCATTTTCTGTTAATCTGCGCCAAGAAACGGATATGCAGAATAAAGCAGAACAGTCACAGCAGAAAAATACTGTCGCAGTCAAAAAATCTATAATCGAACAGATAAAAGCAGAACAAAAATCTGTTCCTGCCGAAACAAATAGGTTGGAAACAGAAAGACCGCTGCAACCAAAGCCTTCCGTACTCGCAAGTAAATATCCCCGTCTGAAAGAGATTGACAGTAAGCTCAAAGAGCAGAATAAAGCAATTTTTGAACGTGAGAAAAAGCGCGATAAGCTGAAAAAGGAATTATCCGAATGTACGGGTATCTTCAAGGGCGGCAGACGAAAGGAATTACAGCAGGAGATTGACAGTATCGACAACCAGATTACCAACATGAAAAAACGGCTTTCATCCATCGTGAAAGAATATAACTTTGACTCTGTTCAGGCATTCAATAAGGAACTGAATGCGGCAAAGAGTGAGAATCTTGAATATCAGGCAGCTCGCGCGGAGTATGACAAAATTTACGGAGAAAAAGCGAATGATATCATGAGCATAAAAGAACGGCTTAGACAGAAACAGCACGAGGTAAAAGAAAGGGAAAGCAGACGAGAGCATCAGGCAAGGCAGAAGGATAAAGGGGCGAGGTAATAAAGGCAGACGATGGTAAAGTGAAAAATGTGGTCAGAAAAAAATTAAAGCAATATGTAGAAAAAGCGGGGCGTTACAGGTGGAAAGGAAATACAGTGAAAGAGATATAAGGTCACGGGGGTGGTGTGTATAAATTGTCAGCAATAGGAACTGCATTCGTTCGCAGTTCTTATTGCTTTAATGTAATAATGGTATGAAAAGTGAGCATATCATCATTATAATACATCTGCAAATTGCCATGATATTTGCTGACCACTTTGCGAATGCTTTTTAATCCAAATCCATGTCCATTTTTATTTACGGTCAGCTGCCTGTCCTTACAGAGAAAAGGATTTTTTCGGCAGGAATTGATAACTGTTATCACAATAAATGGTGTTTTTTCACGTTTGCTTGTATTAATCTCAATAAAAGAGTCAGGAATAATGCCTGCTGCCGTTATAGCATTATCCAGCAAATTGCAAAACAGAGAGGTAAGGTCATTGTCTGCAATAAAATCCGTTGTCCCACTTCGTATGTCGGCATGAAAAGATATATGGCTGTCAGTGCATCGCTGCATATAGCGGCATAGGATGGAATTCAGCATTTCATGGTCACATAGTCTGGAAAATTCTTTCAGGTCTGGAGAAAGTACCAATTGCCGGATATAAGCGCTTATTTTAGCATACTCTTTTTGCTCATTCAGCAGGTCAATGGATTGCAGGTGCTTTTTTATGTCATGGATTAAAATACGCTGGTTTTCATTCTGTACATTCAGCATTTTATAATATTGGGCTGAATCTGATTCTTTTTGAAGCAATAATTGTATTTCTGTAAATTCCATGTTTTTTTTCTGATGATAGTGGTTGATTTCAAACATGAGCAGGTTTGCTGTCAGCAAAAGAACAGCACCCATAGTAACCATCCAGTCAAGTGACGATGGGAGCAGAACAGATTCGCCAATGCTTACGAAAGTAAGCATAATAAAGATTGAGGTCAGGGGAATGAAAACAAGAAGAAAAACAGACTGATCATGCTGCCCTGCATCCTTCTTTGTTTTTTTCATAAGGTGCATCAGTATATAAGTAACTGCAAAAAATATGAGTTTACTAAAGACCGAAAAAAATAAAAGATGATAAAATTCCCTGCCGTTATCAAGAAAGCGAGGGGCAAAGTGCTTGGTAATTCCATAAACGACTAATTCACTCATTGCCATAACAGCCGCCAGTATGGAAGAATGGAATAATGCTGTATTCCAATTCAGATAACATTGTGTCAGCAGGAAAATGAAATTCAGCAAAAAATATAAAATGATATTGATCCATATCGATTCGGACAGTGACACGCAAA
>DEPD01000110.1:9443-12752 GCA_002358575.1 Lachnospiraceae bacterium UBA3401
AAACGACTAATTCACTCATTGTCATAACAGCCGCCAGTATGGAAGAATGGAATAATGCTGTATACCAATTTAGATAACATTGTGTCAGCAGGAAAATGAAATTCAGCAAAAAATATAAAACGATATTGATCCATATAAATTCGGACAGTGACACGCAAAACAGGATAAAATATAAACCGCATAGCACAGCAAGTTTTCTCCGTGGGGTGTGTCTGACAGGAAATAAATTGGAGGAGTATTGCCAGAGTATAATTGCTTCTACAAGAAAACTGAAAAAATAACAGATTGTATTTATCATTTGCTTTACCTCGTACTTTCCAAATAAAGGAGATAAGCTTCCTTAAATGCGCTGTATTTTCTTTTTGTCAGATAAGCAGACTGATTATCTGACATATGGACAAGATTACGGTCAAAATCCGTGACATGTTCAAGATTGATAATGAAACTGCGGTGTGTCTGGAAGAAACGGTTTTCAGGGAGAAGTTCCAGCCAGTACTGCATATTGTGAATGGATTCAAAATCACACAGAGTGGTATGTACCGTTACTTTTCTGCCCTGCGCTTCCACTGCTATGACGGAAGATGCAGACAGTGTATGCACACCTTGTTTTGTTTCAACCGGGATTTTTACTGTCATAGTGTTATACAGGTCAACCGCATCTTTCATATTACGGAAAAACCGTTGTTTAGCCAAAGGCTTTGAAAGATATCGGAATACATGGAACCGCATTGCATCATCAAGATATTCAGAATAAGAGGTCACAATAAAAATAATAATCTTATCATTCTTCTTTTTTAATTCCTTTCCCACATAGATACCATTCATTCCGGGCATTTCTATATCAAGAAATAGAATGTCTTTTTCACCTTTATCTGCCAGCAAGGATTCCCCATCAGAAAAACAGACCAGTTCGGGGCATTTTACGCTTATGTTTTCAAAAAAGTTTCTGATATATTTTTGAAGCTGTTCAATTATCAGCGCATCATCGTCACAGATAAGTATTCGCATTTTTATACCTCTTTTCATGTAATTTACTACATATTTACCCTCTGTATTATACAATAAAGATCAGGAAAATACAAAGAAACTGCATGAAAAGACATTTTTTGGTGGATTTTGGGCTGAAACGAAAAATATATGAATAAAATAAATTCCCGAACAGAACGCCGGGAATACGGGAGATGCAAAATCACGGAAACATATAGCCGTTTTGGGTGTTTCCTGCGCTATTTCTTTTTACAAGAAGTTCAATAAAATCTCTGGCAAGTTCTATATCGGACTGATTGCATAAACGTAATTTATCTAAAATATCCTGTGGAATGTTATATGCGTGCATCGTTCCGAGCAAAAGATAATCGGGTGTAACATTAAGGCATTTGCAAATACCAATAAAGGTATCGAGACTTGGTTTTTGCCTTCCGTTTTCTATAGAGGACATATGGTTGTTTGATATTTCCAGTGTTTCTGCCAGCTCTGCTTGTTTTATTTTTAATTCTTTACGCCGTACTTTTATGCGAGTTCCCATTTCTTTATACTTAAATTCCATGCAAATCACCCTTTTTCTTGTATCTTATCAATAGAAATGGCAAAAGCAAAGAAGGCAGTACAGAAATATTCTGTATCATATGTAATAAATTAAATTTGGAACATAATGTTTTCTGTGTTGCATATATTTTATGTGTAAAAAGTATTATATTATCCCAAAATTGCCACAAATTGTTCTGCTCATACCAACGGACTCGCTTATTGAAGAAAAATAGTTTATTATGTCATTGTGAAAATCAATGACAATCTAGAGAGAGGAGGGGACTTGCAATGAAAGGTAAGTTATCAAAAGTGGTTGCAAAGGGAACAGTATCAGTTTTGAACACATTTCTGCGTGCTGATGCGAATTCTGCATCATGTGCTATTGCATATCAACCTAAAGCACCAAAAGAATTAGCAAGATACAGGAGAAAGAAATGATTGAGAAATGCGCAAATATAATAGCAGATTGGCTGATAAGCTGTAATGTTGTGGAGGAAACAGATAAAGAATTATACAGTTATGCTGTATATAGTATTCTTTTGTCATTATCTCCATTGGCTTTAGCTATAGGATTCGGAATCTGCATGGGCTGTGTTGGGCAAAGTATCACGATAATCATACCGTTTGCTATAATCCGAAAGTTTAGCGGGGGGTATCATACCAAACATTCATGGTCATGTCTGATATGGTCAAGTCTGCTATTATTGCTGTGCATAATCGTGTCATTTTGCGTCAAATGCGGCTGGAAAATTGCCTTGATTACTGTAGGAGCGGCTGTAAGCCTGATACTTAACAGTCCAATTGATAATGTGAACAGAGAGTTAGGTTGGGAAGAGTATCTTCGCTATAAGAAGATAACAATTGTGCTTGTAATAATATTTATGTTTACGGCAGTTTTGCTTTTTGAGTGCAGGCTATATACATATTCAATCTGTATTTCAATTGGTATCGTGTTATCTGCAGGCTTACAGTTACCTTGTATTTTCAAAAAAATGAAACGAATATTTGAAAAATGACCAAAAAAGGGCAAAAAATGTCGTTTCATGCAAGAAAGGTTGAAATTATGGCAAAAATAGGAATAATGGAAATTGTCATTGATTTCACAGAACAACTAAATAAAACATTAGTATGTAATACAGAATGGAGGAATTTGATATGGTAGAAACACGAAAATTGAGTGGAAAGAAGTTGTTGGCATTGGGATTATGCATGATAACGTTGCTGTCAACAGGAATACTTGCCCATGCAGAAACAAAAGATTTTACTCTGACGGTAAATAATACTGGATATCAACAGGATAATTTATCGAAAAGGACTTTGAAAGCAGGCGGTTCTGCTTATGAAAACAAATGCTATGTACGTGCAACTAGCTTTCAGGGTACAGGAACAGTTTATGTGCAGTCGATTAAGTTGAATGACACAAGCATTCATTCAAAAGAAGAAATTGCATTGGGCAGTGCTAGTTCTGTAAATGTAAGAAAAGATAAGGAATATAATAAATATGCTCCTTCAGGGGAATATTATTATTTGCAGGGAAGGTTTGGAGCATCAGCATCAGGAGATACGCTTAAAGTAGTTGGACGTTACACACCATAGGGATTGTTTTGAATTTAGCGGAATATCAGAGGTGATTCTCTGATATTCCACTATTTTTGGCAGTATAGATATGAATGTGGTGATTTAAATAAGCAGTTTAAAAGACTGTGAGGTGCGGAAAATCTATCTGTTGAGTGAAGTGCCGCCTGAATATCCCAGTAGAAAAACTTAGGAACTGTAGAAAAA
>DEPD01000025.1 GCA_002358575.1 Lachnospiraceae bacterium UBA3401
GTACATGGAAAACTCCTTTTGTTGTTTTAGACATCATGCCCAAAGGTTGACAGTTCCATATTCAGTTGTTTTTGTGCGCTTTTAGCCACTGTGTCCAAAAGCCGCTATTCAGTTGTCTGTGATGAATTTTCTTCCTGCCCATTGACCTCCCCGCAGCCAAAGGCTTCATCTACCACTGTGCCGGGAGTGAGTTTCATGTGGTGCTGGTGCTTCACATAATCCTCAATGTCAAAGGCGTTTTTCTGGTCATAATCGGACAACTCTTTGTACCTGCCATGCTTCGTTATATCGAATTTATCCGAGAAGAATGGTCTGACGCCCCTAAGCTGCATGATACACTTTCCGCCGTCCATGACCGAAATCTCATCCATCAACATCAATTCCTGAAAGGCTCTTTCTTATACTCAATTTCTTATCCATTGCAAGTCTAATTTCTTGCCGCTCCATTAACTATAAGTTTTAATCCGCTTTCCGCTTCGGTCTTTTCGGCTGATGAGTTATTCCCATACAAATAGGCGGATCTCCCCATATATCTTTTTGGACTTCATTACGAACAATCCTCTCTACTACCTTGAGTGCCATTTTTTTGATTTTTCTGTTTTTCTTCATTTAACACATACCTCCTGTTTAATAATTTTTGCTAGACATAATAAAAATGCACATAATATAATAGCCACCGACATATAGCCAATATACAAAATATTAACCTTAAAATAAATAGAAAAAATAATTACCATTACTTCCATTAAAACTATCAATCTTGCCGCTTTCTTAGACTCTTGCAATTCATTCTTGCTCATATCCATATTGGGGTGGTTTATTGTCCCCACTATACAAATTAAAACTATTGCAAGAAATAGCATTGCATACATAACATCTTGATTTCTACAAAGTATAGGTACACTCTGTATAATCACAATGTAAACTATAACCGTTTCTAAATAACACTGCCAAAATTTATTTGCATGAAATCCCCCTGTCCGTTTCCTCAAAGAAAGAAAAAAATAATAAAACAAATCGTGGGTAATAATTGTCTGAATATCAATCCTAAAAGTAACATAGTTCCAACAGTTATAACATGTTCCACCATACCTATTATTGCATATTCATAATATTCACAGCTTGATTTATTTATTATCTTTTCCATCTCTATTTGATTGACGAGCTTTAATACCATATTTTCTATCATAAACACATCTCCTTAGTTATTCAGTATGAATTATATATGGAAAAAATCAAGGTGGTTTGCAGAAAATGAACATTTTTTTGCAGAAAACGGCAATAACTATTTAAAACTATCCATTTAAACAGTTCACTCATGCAGGAATAATTATCGAAAAGAAAAATTCTTTATTCTTATCTTCAATGACATATGAGCCGTCATATTTCTCAATACTCTTTAACACATTCTTGATTCCCACACCATGCTCATCAACGTTTGCTGTTTTTGTAGATTTTATCTCACCATTCTCATATTTAAGATCATAATTAAATGTGTTTTTAACCGCAATAATTATCATATCATTTTCTTTAACAAACTTAAACTTTATTACTTTTTTATCCTCACATGTCTCACATGCTTCAATGGCATTGTTCAGAAGATTGGAAAGGATAGTAACCACATCTTCATCTTTTATTTTCAGTTCGGAAAGATCATTCACTCTGAATACAAAAACAATTCCTTTTGCATCTGCCTCCTGATATTTCGTGTTAAGTATGGCGTTTACTATTACATTATTGGTGTTAATAGCATCCGATTCATTATTCAAAGAACTGTAAATCTTTTTTACATATTCTTCTAATTTAGAATACTGCTTTTTATCCAGTAAGGATTCTATACATGAAATCTGATTTTTATATTCATGCGTCTTTCTCTTGTGATTATCAAAATTTTCAGAAATAGACCTGTACATTTCCAACTGATCTTTCGCCTGAATTTGAAAAACCTTATTTTCATGTATCTTCATTTCTCTTTCCACAATATCATTGATTAGATAGAATACAATGATATTCATTCCCACCATTCCAAAGGCAATAACAGCAAGCAAATTTGCCTGCTCTGCTGTCTGTACATATTCAAAAACAGATAACATTGCAGAAATAGCAGCAATTGTAAAAACAGGAAAAAACATAAATCTTAACCACTCTGTATCTAACATCTTCTCCATTGTTTTTTCCCCAAATTTTTTCCTTATGACAAGAATAATAAGAAACAGTATAATTTTTCCCAACAGATATACCAAGCTACGCCCAATTACATACTGCTGCCCTAGCAGCTCGTTATCCAAAGATATCCATCTGCTAATCAGATAAATCAGATAATCCATTGCCAGCAACAACGCATCAAATAAAATGGCTAACACAAAAGATTTTTTCATACTGATTTTAACATGCCAAAGCATAAATACAGAAAGCGTTAAAATATTAGCAATCTGCCTTATTACAAATTTTTTTGAAAAGCCAAATGCGAGTAAACATACAGTACCAAGCAACAATATAAACTGTATTATATTAATCCATCCTTTATACCGTACTTTTCCAAAGGTTTCATAAAAAATTTTGCAACATATTATTTCAATCAATATCAACAGCACACTCTGAATTAACTCAAACATCTACACTTCTCCCTGACATACTATAAACTTTTTCTTAACTTCTGTATATCTTACCTTTGGTATGGGCAGCTCAACCCCGTTTGTCAATATCACTTTATACCGGGCAACATTCTTAATGCATTTTACATTTATAAGATAACTCTGGTGTGTCCTAATAAAACCATTCTCCGAAAGCATATCGTCCATCACATTTAATATTTTATACATGGTATAGACTGTTTCATCGTCCTCCATAACATGAAACTCAAGTCTATGCAGATTACTTTCGATATACAATAGTCTGTCCAGCACTATTTCTTTTCTGCCCTCTTTAAAGTCAAATTTCCTTTTTATCACAGAATAATTCATCTTATCAATAATGGCGTCATACATTCATTGACATTCCTCTGAAAATTGGCATTACCCTTTAACAAATATCGTACAACGTCTAATCGGTATCCTTCCAGTGAATAGTCCACATATGCGGTCACGAACACTATGAATACTTCCCGGCTTACTTTTCTGATCATCTCAGCCGTCTTAATGCCATCAATTTTCTCCATATTTATGTCTAAAAACACGACCGTATAGCGCACTACCCCAACACCTAATTCTACCAGTGCCTCCCCGGAGTTATATGTATCTATTTCAAAAATAAAATCTTTTTCCATCATGTAGCCAGAGATCAGTTCTTTTAGTTCTTCT
>DEPD01000075.1:0-366 GCA_002358575.1 Lachnospiraceae bacterium UBA3401
TGAAATATGTCAGCAAGCTGATGTGTGTTCAGCGTGGCGAGTAGAGGGAGGATTATGTATGGAAAATATACAGTAGATATGCAAGGCGGAAAGGTTTTTGAAGGAGAATATTTTCTCTCTGAGATTTTAAATGAACGATATAATGACGTAAGACCACCACAGCTTTATCAAAATTATGCCAATTGTCAGGAAAAGATTGAGAATATGGTAAGATTTATTGAGATAGCCGCTCAAATGCTTGACTTGAAGAAGAGTGAAAATGTTGCGCAAGACATTAAAAAGGCGGAAAACAGACTCGGCATCAAATTGCCTGATATGGTTAAGGCGTTATATTTGGCAGTTGACCATCTCATGTTTCTATTAATC
>DEPD01000075.1:682-4854 GCA_002358575.1 Lachnospiraceae bacterium UBA3401
CTCATGTTTCTATTAATCGCAAAAGGAGATTGATAAGATGGAACAAAAGATTTCAAAAGATACTATACTGAAGGATTGTATGAATCAGATACTACGGTCGGTTGTTCTGCTCTTGGTGGGAATTTTGGCTGGTTATCTGTTGCTAATGATGGCATATCTGTTGCCCGTGGAAAAAATGCAGGAAAATTTGTTGAAATCTATAGATGTTTTGACAGAAGAACAGGAGTACCATAAAGTGATTCCAGGATATAATAGTACACAACTTGATAATTTTACGGATTCTTGGATGTTAGGAATTGCTGTCTATAACAATTCTCTTCCAATATGGGAGAGAGCACTTAAATGTACAAGTGCAGATTATGGTGAGGGACCGTTAAATGGGCTTGTACATTACTTAAGAGAACGGGGGAGTATAAATGGAGAGATAGAATATACTCGATATTGGCATGGTTATCTTATCATATTGAAGCCATTGTTGCTATTTTTTAATTATGCAGATTTGCGTGTTCTTAATATGATGTTGGATATTTTGCTAATGTTTGTTGTTTTTAACACATTGAAAGATATGGGTTTTGAGAGAGAAGCTTGGGGTTATATTGTAGCAGTTCTTTTTATTGTGCCAGTTGTAATTCCGCTCTCCATACAATTTTCTAGCATGTTTTATCTCACCAATATTGCATTGTGGATTCTATTAAAAAAATATAATCAGATTGTGGAAAAGAAGGGTATGATATTATATTTTCAGATGATTGGAATGGCGGCAAGCTATTTTGATTTTCTGACGTATCCAATCGCTAGTCTTGGTATTCCTATGGTGTGTTTGTTTTTGCTGGACAGTGACAATACACTCTGGTTAAAGATTAGAAAATTAATTTATCTTTCCATTAGCTGGGGATTTGGATATAGCGCAATGTGGGCTGGAAAATGGGTGTTGAGTACATTGGTTTTAAAGGACAATGTGATTGCAAATGCAATATCGCAGATTTTATTGCGATCTTCCCATGTACAAAACGGTGAGAAAATTTCAACGATGGACACATGGATTCGCAATTTGGAGTTCTTTTTTAAAAAACCATATCTAATTTTAATTGTCATATGTTTTATTGTTGCAATAATAGGAATTTATATGAATAGGAAAATGATAATATATGTTATTGTTGATACTTTTCCGTTTATGCTTATCGCAGCAATGCCATTTGCTTGGTACACTTTTGCAGAGCAGCATTCCTATGAGCATCACTGGTTTACATTTAGAGGATTAATGACAAGTGTATTTGCCTGTACGTGCATCTGCGCACGTCTATACAGGACAAAAAGCAATTCAGAAAATTCTCTGAAACAGGGATATAGGCAGGGTGACAAATGAAATTAGAGAGGTGTATTGAAACATGAAGATTGAGACAAAAGATAAGATTAGACAACTAGGATTCGCACACAAAGGCTTTTGTGTTTTTATCATATTTCAGATATTGATATTATGTTGTGTATTTGCAGGGATTTTTGGAAAGCCTGTAACAATAAAACTTGATGCAGGAAATATGAATATTAGGGATGAAAAGGTCGTTGTGAATGAGGACAACTCATTTTATATTACTGGAAAAAATGATGAAGAAAATTTTGGTAGATGGATTGCAGGTACAGAGCTTTTTGATTTGAAAGAGGGGATGTATGAAATTTCTCTTGATTATTGGTCTCTTTTGTATGATACGGAAGTAGGTGGTAATTGTGAGGATATTACTGGAACGCTACAGATTTTGAGGACGAATATTACAGATGATAAACTTTGTTATAATGACCTTACATTTCAAGATGGGCATACACATCAAGAGACACGCCTATGGATTCGTAATATTGGCGGTGAAAAGGGACTTCAACTTATGGTTAATTTTCATGGAATGGGAGAACTTCGCATTGATAGGATTGTGATTCAAGAACTTTCCATGTGGCGTATCATGAAGTTTTTTGCATGGTTTCTAGGATTTTTGACAATAGATATGAGCTACGTTTATTTCTTTGTAAGCAAGAAAGCAACGAATAAGCCTGCTATAGCGATTCTTATCTTTGCATCTTTTTTTGCAAGTTTGCCGCTGCTCACAGACTCTTTATTCTGGGGACATGATTTGGATTTTCACTTGAATCGGATTATAGCGCTTGCAAATGGATTGAAAGCAGGGCATGTTTTTGTACCGATTCAGACAGAAGTATTAAATGGTTATGGCTACGCCTCGCCATTGTTTTACAGCCAGTTGTTTTTATATTTGCCTGCAATTTTATATAACCTGGCAGTTCCAATTCAGATGTGTTATCAAATTTATGCAATTCTTGTAAATATTCTGACTTGTGGGATTGCTTATTATAGCTTTAAAGGAATTGCGCGGGATAATCAGATTGCTGCCGCGGGCGCATTGATGTATTTACTTTCACCATATCGAATTACGAATTTGTTTATTAGAGCGGCAGTAGGGGAGTATACTGCGATGGCGTTTTTCCCATTGATTGTATATGGTTTTGTGCGCATCTATACAGAAGAAGATACAAAGTTGGGAATCCGTGTGTATCTGCCAATTGTTGTTGGTTTAACTGGACTGATTGAGAGCCACGTGCTTTCTTGTGAACTATCGGCATTGTTTATCGTAGTATTGTGTCTGGTAAATTATAAAAAGACTTTTGCGTTAAAGCGCTTTATTGCGCTTGTGAAGGCAGCAGTGTTAACATTGTTGGTAAACATGGCTTTTATTCTTCCCTTTTTGGATTCCATGCAGATGAATATACGAGTGAACAATGAGCCAATTAATCAAATGCAGGTGCATGGAACTTATTTGCAGCAGGTTTTTAGCGGATTTCAGGTTTCTCTTGGCGACAGCCGCAGAGGAATGAATGCGGAAATGCCTTTGTCATTAGGGAGTGCATTAGTGTTTGGGATTATCGTTTTTCTTGTGTATTATTGTGTTCAAAAAGAGCAGCAAATAGAGAAAAGCAATGAGATGAAGATTGGTGGTATCTGTACGATATTTACAATTGTAAGCGTTATTTTATCGCTGCGCTTTTTTCCTTGGGATAGTCTTGAAAATCTAAATAGAACACTTGCAAAATTGTTGTGTATGGTACAGTTTCCATGGAGATATCTTTCTATGGCAACAATCTTTGCGGCAGTTGCAACCGTCGTAGGACTTTATGGCGTGAAAGAACTGAAAGGGGTGCGCAGTATGCAACTCTTGGGAGGAGGACTTTGCCTGTTCACAATTCTCGCAAACAGTTTGTTTATGTCGATTTATACGAATGGTATCAATATTGAGCGGGTTTATGGTGATGCGGATGTTATAAAAGCGGTGAGTGGGGGAGAATATATTCTTGACGATACGATAGAAGGAAATCTTCGCTGGCGCAAAATTTTTACTGATGAAAATTTTGTTACGGTTTCAAATTATCAGTATGAGAAAGGTGTCACAACATTTGACTGTACCAATACATCAGAAACAGAAATGACAGTGGAGATACCACTTATGAATTATGACAATTATCATGCGCGTGATATGGAGTCAAACAGTGAGTTTCACATTGTAAATGGAGCGGATAACAGGGTGAGTATTGTGGTTCCAGCACATTTTGAGGGCAAGATTCGCGTAATATATGAGTTTCCCATTTTATGGAATATAGCATATGTTATTTCCGCAGTTTGTGTTGTGCTAATTATTGCAGTTCTTGTATTTGACAGTACAAAAAAGCAAAATATTATTAAAAATAATTGTTGATAAACATTTTTTATAATTATTAATTATATAGAAGAAAAAGGAGAGGGAGAAATGAAAATTACATTAAAAGATGGCTCTGTAAAAGAGTACAGCGAAGCAAAATCAATTATTGATATTGCAAAAGATATTAGCGAGGGACTAGCGCGCGTGGCTTGCGCTGGTGAGATGAACGGTGAATTGGTGGATCTTAGAACCATCATTGACAACGACTGTGCACTCAATATTATTACAGCGACGGACCCCAAAGCACTCTATGTAATTCGCCACACTGCGTCTCATGTGCTTGCGGAGGCAGTAAAACGTTTGTTTCCGAATGCGAAGGTTACAATTGGACCGGCTATAGAAGATGGCTTCTATTATGATTTTGATTCTGATCCATTTTCAAGAGAAGATTTGGATAAAATTGAGGCGGAGATGAAG
>DEPD01000075.1:5173-5851 GCA_002358575.1 Lachnospiraceae bacterium UBA3401
AAAATTGAGGCGGAGATGAAGGCGATTATCAAAGAGGGTCACGAAATTACGCGCTTTACGCTTCCAAGAGCAGAGGCTATTAAGTTTATGGAAGAAAAAGGCGAACCGTTCAAGGTTGAGTTAATACAAGACTTGCCAGAAGATGCTGAGATTAGTTTTTATGATCAGGGTGGTTTTGTAGATTTGTGTGCGGGACCACACCTGATGAGCACAAAAGGAGTGAAGGCGTTTAAGCTGATTTCCTCGTCCATGGCTTATTGGAGAGGAGATTCTAACAAGGCACGTCTGCAACGTATCTATGGAACAGCCTACAACAAAAAGGAAGAGCTTGCAGAGCATTTGGAACGCATGGAGGATGCAAAACGCCGTGACCACAATAGACTTGGTCGTGAGATGGAATTATTTACCACAGTGGATGTGATTGGACAGGGACTTCCATTATTTACTCCTAAAGGAACGAAGATGATTATGAAACTTCAGCGCTGGATAGAGGACCTTGAGGATAACGAGTGGGGCTATATGAGAACGAGAACGCCATTGATGGCAAAATCGGATTTATATAGAATTTCAGGGCATTGGGATCACTATAAGGAAGGTATGTTTGTGTTTGGCGACGAGGAGAAGGACAAGGAAGTTTATGCACTCCGTCCAATGACTTGCCCATTCCAGTATTATGTA
>DEPD01000075.1:6166-6676 GCA_002358575.1 Lachnospiraceae bacterium UBA3401
TGCCCATTCCAGTATTATGTATATAAAAATTCGCAAAAATCTTACAGGGACCTTCCATGTAGATACAGTGAAACCTCTACGCTGTTTAGAAATGAGGATTCAGGGGAAATGCATGGACTGACCAGAGTGCGTCAGTTTACCATTACTGAGGGACATTTGATTGTCAGACCAGACCAGATGGTAGAGGAGTTTAAAGGATGTCTTGCTCTTGCAAAATATTGTCTGGAGACACTAGGTGTCAATGATGATGTAACCTATCATCTATCAAAATGGGACCCTGAAAATAGAGAAAAATATATTGGCGAGCCAGAGGTATGGAACGAGACAGAACAGCATATTAGAGATATTCTGATAGAACTGGACATTCCATTTGTGGAGGATGTCGGAGAGGCTGCATTCTACGGTCCAAAGGTGGATATCAATGCAAAGAATGTATATGGCAAGGAAGACACAATGATTACAGTTCAGTGGGATGCATTGCTTGCAGAGCAGTTTGATATGTACTATATT
>DEPD01000075.1:6989-7206 GCA_002358575.1 Lachnospiraceae bacterium UBA3401
CAGTTTGATATGTACTATATTGACCAAAACGGCGATAAAGTGCGTCCCTATATTATTCACAGAACTTCTATGGGCTGCTATGAGCGCACATTAGCATGGTTGATTGAGAAGTATGCTGGAAAATTTCCAACGTGGCTTTGCGCGGAGCAGGTGCGGGTGCTTCCTATTTCTGACAAGTATGAAGTCTATGCACAGAAAGTCTGCAAGGAACTGAAAA
>DEPD01000075.1:7519-8542 GCA_002358575.1 Lachnospiraceae bacterium UBA3401
AAGTCTGCAAGGAACTGAAAAAGGCAGGGATTGATGCGACGGTTGACAGTCGTTCAGAAAAGATTGGCTTTAAAATTCGTGAGGCAAGATTGGACAAATTGCCGTATATGCTTGTGGTAGGGCAGCAGGAGGAGGCAGATAATACTGTGTCTGTCAGAAGTCGTTTTGCGGGCGATGAGGGGGCAAAATCTCTCGATAGTTTTATTGCGGATATCACAGAGGAAATCAAAAACAAGACAATTCGCGCGGAAATGCAAGTAGAAGAGAAATAAGGACTTTAAATAAAAAATAAGAATAACACAGGATAAAATCAGCCATACTAACTGTAAGGAACTGCGTAGAGAAATACTTGAATAGTTCCGAGGTATTTTTGACAGTATTTAATGCTGTCAAATTATAGAACTAAAGGTGTGACAAAATAGGAGGGAATTATGGCTGAATTAACCTGTGGAGTATGTGATTGTACCTATAACAAAGACCATTGCTGCTGTAAAGGTGATATTATGGTGGGGGGTAAGCATTCTTGCGATTGTGAAGATACCTGCTGTGAGAGTTTCCATAAAAGAAGTGGTGACAGCTTTACAAGTGCTGTTTCGCACCCGAGTCAGCACATTAGCATTGACTGTGAGGCAGTAAAGTGTGTTTACAATACGGATTATCGTTGTAGTGCAGAACATGTTGATATCAAGGGAAATCATGCAGGTACAAGCGGAGAGACACTCTGCGCGACGTTCCGCGAGAAATAATAAAATTAAAAAATAATTGACAGAGAGAGAATACTGTGATAAAGTATTAATGTTTGAGGCAGCTCAGACAGATACAGGAAAGCAGAGTATCCACTCTCACCCTATGGCAATTAGGCTTATAGGCGTTTATATTTTTGATTTTATTCTAGTGTGTTTTTGCGCATATATTGGATAAAAATAAAAGTGAAGTGGATAATCTTGCGGTTATCCACTTTTTAATATTTTCTTATGATTTATTTTATGGAGGTGTAAGGTTATTAGCGATTTAATGATTAAC
>DEPD01000075.1:8857-9093 GCA_002358575.1 Lachnospiraceae bacterium UBA3401
TTAGCGATTTAATGATTAACGAACAAATTAGGGACAGAGAGGTACGCGTGATTGGTGAGGATGGGGCACAGCTTGGCATCATGTCCTCCAGGGAAGCCATGAGATTGGCGGAGGAAGCAGGAGTCGATCTTGTGAAGATAGCGCCCACAGCAAAGCCGCCTGTGTGTAAGATTGTTGATTATGGGAAGTTCAAGTATGAACAGACAAGAAAAGAGAAGGAAGCAAAGAAGAAGCAG
>DEPD01000075.1:9408-9547 GCA_002358575.1 Lachnospiraceae bacterium UBA3401
GAAGCAAAGAAGAAGCAGAAAATAATTGACGTGAAAGAGATTCGTTTATCTCCAAATATTGACACTAATGACTTGAACACGAAGATAAATGCTGCCCGAAAATTCCTTACCAAAGGCGACAAAGTAAAAGTGACATTGC
>DEPD01000075.1:9862-10022 GCA_002358575.1 Lachnospiraceae bacterium UBA3401
CAAAGTAAAAGTGACATTGCGATTTAGAGGGCGTGAGATGGCTCACATGCAAAATAGCAAACATATTCTAGTAGAGTTTGGCGAGCGTTTAAATGATATCGCAGTGGTGGAGAAGGAGCCCAAGGTAGAGGGTAGAAGTATGACCATGTTTTTAGCTGAG
>DEPD01000075.1:10339-11967 GCA_002358575.1 Lachnospiraceae bacterium UBA3401
GACCATGTTTTTAGCTGAGAAACGATAAGCAGTTATCAGAGATAACACGGCTTGGGTCAGTTAAAAGATAGAAGCAATATTGAAGTATAGGAGGAAACAGTTATGCCAAAAATGAAAACCAGCAGAGCGGCTGCGAAGCGCTTTAAAGTGACAGGAACAGGTAAGTTAAAGAGAGCAAAAGCTTATAAGAGCCATATCTTGACAAAGAAGACCACAAAGAGAAAGAGAAATCTCAGAAAGGCTGCGATTACAGATGCAACCAATGTTAAGAATATGAAGAAGATTTTACCGTATTTGTAAGAAGCGGCGGAGTGATTATTTGTTAGGAGGATTTGAAAAATGGCAAGAATTAAAGGCGGTTTAAACGCAAAGAAGAAACATAATAGAGTGTTGAAGCTTGCAAAAGGATATAGGGGTGCAAGATCAAAGCAGTACAGAGTGGCAAAGCAGTCCGTTATGAGGGCATTGGCTTCCTCTTATGCTGGCAGAAAAGAGAGAAAACGTCAGTTCAGACAGCTTTGGATTGCACGAATCAATGCGGCGGCAAGATTAAATGGCTTGTCATACAGCAAGATGATGCATGGGTTAAAGGTTGCAGGAGTTGATATTAACAGAAAGATGCTCGCGGAGTTGGCTGTCAATGATGCAGAAGGTTTTAAGACACTTGCAGAACTTGCAAAGCAGAACGCATAGTTGATAATAAGGAACATGCAGAAAGGGGTTATCATCATGAAATTTTCATGGGATAGTCTCTTTTTATTATAAAAAGTCTATTAACATTTTGGAAAAAGTGTGATAAACTTTAATAGTGCATTACTTTAAAAGATTAAAGCGAAGGAGAATTTTTGATGGAAAAGTATTTTCAACCAGAAATTGAAACAATGTCTGTAGAACAGATTCAGGCTCTACAGAGTGAGCGGTTGGCTCGCCAAGTAAAATATGTGTATGACAATGTAAAATTTTATCGGGACAAAATGGATGAGGCAGGCGTAAAACCAGAGGATGTAAAGGGAATTGAGGATTTACATAAGCTTCCCTTTATCAGCAAAGATGATTTGAGAGATCAGTATCCATATGGGCTTTTAGGAGTACCTTTATCAGAATGTGTGCGCATTCAATCGACAAGTGGTACGACAGGTCGCCGCGTAGTTGCATTTTATACGCAGGAAGATATTGATGTATGGGAGGAATGCTGCGCGAGGGCGATTGTAGCAGCAGGCGGCACAAAGGATGATGTGTGTCATGTATGCTATGGCTATGGTCTTTTTACAGGAGGTCCGGGATTGAATGGCGGTTCACATAAAGTAGGTTGTCTGACGCTTCCAATGTCATCAGGAAATACAGAGCGACAGCTTCAATTTATGACAGATCTTGGTTCCACGATTCTTTGTTGTACGCCTTCTTATGCAGCGAATCTTGGCGAAGCAATTCATGAGAGAGGACTCCGGGATAAGATTAAGTTAAAGGCAGGAATATTTGGCGCGGAACCTTGGACAGAGGAGATGCGTAAAAGTATTGAAAAATCGCTTGGAATCAAAGCATATGATATTTATGGACTTACAGAAATTTCTGGTCCGGGTGTGTCCTTTGAGTGTGAGGAACAGCAGGGAATGCATGTTCAGGAAGAC
>DEPD01000075.1:12279-12535 GCA_002358575.1 Lachnospiraceae bacterium UBA3401
GGAATGCATGTTCAGGAAGACCATTTTATTCCAGAAATTATTAATCCTGACACTGGTGAGGTTTTACCGGAAGGTGAGGTTGGAGAACTGGTATTTACTTGTATTACAAAAAAAGCGTTCCCACTTTTAAGATATCGCACGCGTGACCTTTGCTATCTGACAAGAAAAAAATGCTCTTGTGGGCGAACACATATCCGCATGCATAAACCGATGGGACGAAGTGATGATATGATGGTTGTGAAGGGGGTCAATGTAT
>DEPD01000075.1:12844-13040 GCA_002358575.1 Lachnospiraceae bacterium UBA3401
TTGTGAAGGGGGTCAATGTATGGCCATCACAGATTGAAGCTGTTCTGTTAAACAAAGGGTATGAAGCAAATTATCAGATTTTTGTAGACCGTATTGGTAATAATGATACGATTGAGGTTCAGGTGGAAAAGACGCCTGAGATGGCAGCAGATGCCGGGTTCAATGTTGTAGAACGCGAGAAATCGATAGTGGCAGG
>DEPD01000075.1:13375-13726 GCA_002358575.1 Lachnospiraceae bacterium UBA3401
TTGAAGTCAATGCTTGGTATTAAAGTAGATGTAAAAATTATTGAACCAAAGACCATTACCAGAAGTGAAGGTAAGGCAGTGCGTGTGGTAGATAAGAGAAACTTATACAACAAATAATTGCGAGAAAAAATCTTTTTATGCGCATACCGATATAGAGGAAATATTCCATTACATGGCGTATTGGCAGTGCGGCAAATAGAAGGAAGCAATCTTTCCTGTTTGATTCGTTGCACTGAAAACGCATCTATCAATAGTAATAAGAGCAAAAATACAGGCAGGCAATGCAGTATATTGCCTGTCCTGTTTTATAAAAGTACAATCAATGCAAAGCTAGGAACTGTAGAAAAATAA
>DEPD01000094.1 GCA_002358575.1 Lachnospiraceae bacterium UBA3401
GATGCGTCAGTTATTTTTCTACAGTTCCTTAATAGATTACTCAGGACAGTTCCTTAGAAAGGTAATTTTATTTTGGTATAGGGGAAGTAACTTTCCTGCCCGATTATTGCCCAAATGACACTACGATTCAATACTTATTCCAGCGAAATCAATTTCAAAGTCTTCATATATTCCAGATCTTACTTTATCCGAAAAAGAATACTGTTCAAAAGTATCATGTTCAAAATTGTAAACCATTATCAATTGTTTCATTGGATCAACTATCCAGTACTCCCTAACTCCTGCCGTCCTATATTTGAATAACTTCTTATTATAATCCATCGAACGACTGGAGGGTGAAACAATTTCTATAATCCAGTCTGGTGCGCCTTTGCACCCTTCATCTGTAAGTTTATCCTTATCACAAATTACAGAAATATCTGGTTCAAGGTAAATTTCATTATTGGCATTCAAAAATATTGCAAATGGTGCTGGAAAGACTTCACACTTTCCTTTATTATGTCTAATATAATCTTCAATAAGATAAGTAAATTCTTTTATCAACCTTTGATGATTTGTGTTAGGCGTTGCCATCATATATAATTCACCATCAATTAATTCTGCTCTTTGTCCATCTGGCAAATTATAAATATCTTCAATTGTATAATAGCCTAATTGCTTTGCTATTGTTGGATTCATTATCATTGTATCCTTTACTTGTTTTATTTCATTTTTAACAGTAGTTTCCAATAAGGATTTTCCATATCCTCAAAAAACAGATATTATACCTTTCTATTTCATTATCATGTTACAACAAAATTTGCTGTTATGTCAAACTTTTTGTTCCCGCGTGCAATAAGGAACTGTTCATAAAGTTATAATTCACACCCACGCCAGTTTTTAACAACTTATAAGTTATTGAGGTGTGAATTACAACAGATTTTGTACACAAAATGCTAAAGAGCAAGCATTTTGGCGCATGATTCCCACTATTTTTGCGTGGGTGTGAAAAGTAACTTCATAAATAACTCATGACAATTACTTGTATAAATGCCCATCTACGGCATCAGGAAATCTTCACATACCACGCTATGCCTGCGATTTCCTTCTTTGTAGCTGAACATTTATACAGCGTCCTTGTCACAAGTTATTTCTAAACAGTTCCTAAGCGTCAGATAAATCTGCCATGAGTATAATAGTAATAGAGAAAAAGGGTATTATGCATGAATCTTATTAATATAGAAAACATTACAAAATACTACACAGATACGCCACTTTTTGAAAATGCGTCATTTACTGTTGACGAGATGGAGAAAGTGGGAATTATTGGCATAAACGGCACGGGAAAGACCACGTTGTTAAAAATGCTGATTGGCGTGGAAACACCAGATAAGGGAAGTATCACAAGAGCGAATCATCTTGTGATTCGTTATCTACCGCAAAATCCAGACTTTCAGAAGGAAACAACAGTGTTGCAAGCGGTAATAGAGGGAAATCGTACATCTGAAAATGAATGGTCTCTTGAGAGTGATGCCAAGATAATGTTACAGCGGCTTGGTATTATGGAATACGAACAGAAAGTGGATGCGCTGTCGGGTGGTCAGCGCAAGCGCATTGCACTGGCAAATACATTGCTGTCAAAAGCGGATATTTTGGTGCTTGACGAGCCGACAAACCACTTAGATTCGTACATGGCGGATTGGCTAGAGGAGTATTTGAAAAGTTATAGGGGTGCGTTGGTGATGGTGACACATGACCGTTATTTTCTTGACAGTGTGTCCAATCGAATTGTGGAGATTGATAAGGGAAAAATTTATAGTTACCAGACTAACTACACCGGTTTTTTGGAGCTAAAAGCACAGCGCGAGGAGATGGAACTTGCGACAGAGCGCAAAAGACAGAGTATTTTGCGCGTGGAAATTGAGTGGATGAAACGCGGTGCACGCGCTAGAAGTACCAAGCAGAAGGCGCATATTCAGCGCTATGAGAATCTTGCAGCGCAAAAAGGACCACAACAAGATACGCAGTTAGAATTAAGTTCGGTTTCTACTCGCATGGGAAAGAGCACAGTAGAATTGCAGCATATTACAAAAAGTTATGATGGAAAGAGACTTATCAATGATTTTAACTATATTTTTCTAAAAAATGATAGGATTGGATTTATTGGGGAAAATGGCTGTGGCAAAACAACTCTGATGAAAATTATCTGTGGTGTGGAGTTGCCGGACTCGGGTGAAGTTTTAACTGGACAGACGATTCAAATCGGATATTATGCACAGGAGATTCAGAATGATGCGCAGGCAGGTCTTGCTTATATGAAACCGGATATGCGTGTCATTGACTATATTAGGAATACAGCGGAGTATGTGCGGACGGTGGACGGGTCTGTTTCGGCCTCAGTGATGTTGGATAGATTTTTGTTTCCGCCAGAAAAACAGTACGGGTTGCTCGGCAAACTTTCTGGCGGGGAGCGGCGCAGATTAAACCTTCTGCGGGTGCTGATGGAGGCGCCAAATGTGCTGATATTGGACGAGCCGACCAATGATTTGGATATACAGACCTTGACAATTCTTGAAGATTATCTGGACCATTTTGACGGCATTGTGATTGCAGTTTCACATGACCGCTATTTTTTGGACAGGGTTGTGCGACGAATTTTTGCTTTTCAAGATGGAACAATTAGGCAGTACGAGGGCGGATTTACAGATTATCAAGTAAGACGGCAGCAGGAGGAAAGTGCCAAGACAGAAGATGACAGAATGAAAAATACTGAAAAAAGAACTGCTGTAAGTCGAAAGACAATAAAAAATCGCCAGGACAAGTTGAAATTTACCTATAAAGAGCAAGAAGAGTATGAGATGATAGAGGAGGAAATTACATCACTGGAAGAAAAATTGCAGAAATTAGAGGCGGAAATGATAGAAAATGGCTATGATTTTGTGAGGCTAAATGAGTTGACAATCGAAAAGGAGTCTACAGAACAGCTTCTTGAGGAGAAGATGGAACGTTGGATGTATCTACAAGATTTAGCGGAGAAGATTGCGCAGCAAAACAGATAAGAAAATTTCAACTGTGCGATTGCAATTCGATAGCGTATAGTTGAAAAAATAGTTACTATTCATGGTTCAGGAATGCGCTGAACTGCGCATTCCTGAACCATGATTCGAGAGTGAGGGGCGATTTTTGCGAAGCAAAATTTTGTATATTGCCCCGAATTGTTACTATGAGCGGCTTTTAGGCCATGAATAGTAACGAAAAATGTGAAAAAAGTATGAAGATAATAAAAAGGTATTGACTTATTTTTTTATGTGGAATAATATGTTAGTGCACGAACAGTTTGATTGCGAACAATTAATATTTAGAGATTGAAAGCAACAGAAATGAGGTGAATGTTGTATGGATGAGTTTGATAATTGTTGTGATGATGTGTCTGAAAAGTATAAGCTCGGGAACATTATCAGGGAGCTGCATGGTGCATTTGGTAAGAAATTTATGATGTGCGGCATGGCGGCGGGACTTGATGAGGTAACATTGATGCACGGTTGGATTATGGGTTATCTTCATCATAATCAAGAAAGAGCGATCTATCAAAAGACAATCGAGTCTGATTTCAATATCAGGCGTTCCACAGTGACAACAATATTACAGCTTATGGAAAAGAAAGGCTACATTAGGCGGTCGGCGGTGGAGGGCGATGCCAGACTCAAGCAGATATCACTCACAGAACAGGGAATGGAGACTGCTATTAGAGCGAAGGCGATGATTGACGGTATGGAGAGCAGTATTCTGGAAGGAATCGCGTCAGATAAATTAGAAATTTTCTATGAGGTAGCACAAAAGCTCATAACCAATATGGAACAATAATTCGACAAATGCAGATTTAATTTGCGTTAACAATAATATAAAATTGCAATCTGTATTTTTCTACAATTCCTTAGGAATGAATGGAGGTTTAGTTATGCTAAAAGTATTAGGCGCACAAATTAAGGAGTTTAAAAAGGATTCCATACTTACGCCTGTCTTCATGATTTTAGAGGTAATCATGGAAATGATTATTCCGCTGCTGATGGCATCTATTATTGACGAGGGTGTCAATAACGGAAATCTGAACCACATCTATAAGATTGGTGGTCTGATGATTGTGGTGGCATTAATTGGATTGTGGGCAGGACTGATGGGGGCAAAGTATGGTGCAAGAGCATCGACAGGTTTTGCGAGAAATCTTAGAAAGGCAATGTTTGAGAATATTCAGACATACTCGTTTTCAAATATTGACAAGTATTCTACATCAAGCCTGATAACACGTCTCACGACAGATGTGACAAATTTGCAGAACGCATTTCAGATGATATTGCGCATGGCAATGCGTGCGCCGGCGTCCATGATTATTGCGATGGTGATGGCGTTCTCTATTAACGCACGACTTGCCAGCATTTATCTTATCGCGGTGCTGTTTCTTGCAGTTTGTCTTGCATTTATTATGCCGCGGGCGAACAAGTATTTCCGACAAGTATTTGAAAAGTATGATGATTTGAATGCCAGTGTGCAGGAAAATGTGTCCGCGATACGCGTGGTGAAGGCATATGTGCGTGAGGATTACGAAAAAGATAAGTTCGCAAAGGCGAACCAGAACATTTATAACATGTTTTTGAAAGCAGAGAAACTTGTCGTCATCAATATGCCATTGATGCAAGTGACTGTATATAGCTGTATTCTGTTGATTTCATGGCTGGGTGCCAAGACAATTGTTGCAGGAAATCTCACAACAGGCGAGATGATGAGTCTTTTGGCGTACTGTATGAATATTTTGATGAGTTTAATGATGGTTTCTATGATTTTCGTTATGCTCTCAATGAGTTATGCCAGTGCAAAGCGTATTTCAGAGGTTTTGACAGAGCAGACAGATTTGCAGAATCCTGAGAAACCAGTGACAAATGTAAAAGATGGCAGTATTGTATTTCAGGATGTATCCTTTGCATACAACAAGGACAGCAAGGCAATTTTAAATCATATTAATCTGGAAATTAAGTCAGGCGAAACCATTGGCATTATCGGTGGCACAGGCAGTGCGAAATCAAGTCTTGTCAACTTAATTAGCCGTCTCTATGATGTCACGTCTGGAACGCTTTTGGTAGGTGGTCTTGATGTGCGCAAATATGATATGGAATCGCTTAGAAATCAAGTTGCAGTTGTATTACAGAAAAATGTATTGTTTAGTGGTACAATTCTTGAAAACTTGCGCTGGGGTGATAAGAATGCTTCGGAAGAGGAATGCGTTCGAGCGTGCAAACTTGCCTGCGCAGACGAATTTATTCAAAAGATGCCTGAGAAATATAATACGTTTATTGAGCAAGGTGGTACAAATGTGTCTGGTGGGCAGAAGCAGCGACTTTGTATTGCGCGGGCGCTGCTCAAAAAACCACGCATTTTGATATTGGACGATAGTACCAGTGCAGTGGACACGGCTACAGATGCCAAGATACGCAAGGCATTTGCGGAGGAGATACCAGACACGACAAAATTGATTATTGCACAGAGAGTAAGCAGTGTACAAAATGCAGACCGCATTATTGTGATGGATAATGGTAATGTGACTGCATTTGGCACACATGAGGAGCTATTGAAAACCAGTCCGATTTACCGTGAGGTATTTGAATCGCAGACAGGCGGAAATGCGGACTTTGACCAGAATGGAGGTGACAACTAATGCCAGGACCAGGACATCCAATGAGAGGACCAAGAGGAGCTAAACCAAAGATTGAAAATCCAGGTAAGCTTTTTCAAAGACTTATGGGGTATGTACTCAAAAAATATACGCCACATATCATTATTGTTGTCATATGTATTTTTGTCGGTGTATTTGCAAATATTCAAGGAACATTGTTTACACAGACGCTGATTGATGAGTATATTATGCCGCTTCTAGGAATGGATAATCCAGATTTTTCTGGACTTGCGCAAGCAATTTTTCGGGTGGCATGTTTCTATGCAGTAGGCGTACTATCTTCTTATTTGTATAATAGAATTATGATTAATGTCAGTCAGGGCACAATGCGGGGAATCCGTACTGATATGTTTAACAAGATGGAATCGCTTCCTATCAAATATTTTGATACGCACCCGCACGGAGATATTATGTCAAGGTACACAAATGATATCGATACTCTTAGACAGATGATTAGCCAAAGTATGCCACAGTGTCTTAACAGTGCTATCACGATTGTCAGTGTTTTTATCAGTATGATTATTTTGAGCGTGCCACTGACTATCGCAACATTGATTATGGTGTCGCTAATGCTGTTTGTCACAAAGAAGGCAACTGGACTTTCTGGTAGATACTTTGTGGCGCAGCAGAAGGCGATTGGCTCCGTAAATGGATTTGTTGAGGAGATGATGGAGGGGCAGAAGGTTGTGAAGGTATTCTGCCATGAGGAAGAGAGTATGGCACGTTTTAACGAGCTGAACGAGGAATTGTTTGAAAGCTCTTACAATGCGAATCAGTTTGCAAATATGCTTGGTCCAATCAATGCACAGCTTGGAAATCTAAGTTATGTAGTGTGCGCGATTGTCGGCGGTGTATTGGCGCTTGGAAATATTGGCGGTCTCACACTCGGCGGACTTGCAAGTTTTCTTACTTTCAACAAGAGCTTTAACATGCCAATTAACCAAGTAAGCCAGCAGTTTAACTCAATTGTGATGGCACTTGCCGGCGCTGACCGTATCTTTAAGATGCTGGACGAAGAACCAGAGGCAGACAACGGATATGTTATGCTGGTTAATGCTGAGGAAATCAATGGTGAGATTCGAGAGACGACAAAGCATACTGGCATGTGGGCATGGAAACATTATCACAAGGACAGCGACACAACTACTTATCAGCGACTTGAGGGCGCTGTCGTCTTCGATGATGTGGATTTTGGATATACAGATGACAAGATTGTATTGCATAATATCAAGATGTTTGCGGAGCCAGGACAGAAGATTGCTTTTGTCGGTTCTACAGGTGCAGGCAAGACGACGATCACAAATCTTATCAACCGGTTTTATGATATTCAAGATGGAAAAATTCGATATGATGCAATTAATATCAACAAGATAAAGAAGGCAGATTTACGTCGTTCACTCGGTATCGTGCTGCAGGATACACATTTGTTTACGGCTACAGTGATGGAAAATATTCGCTATGGCAAATTGGACGCCACGGACGAGGAGGTTATTGCAGCGGCAAAACTTGCCAATGCGCACGAGTTTATTGAGAAACTACCAGATGGATACAATACATTGCTGACAGGCGATGGTGCGAATTTAAGCCAAGGACAGAGACAGTTGCTTGCGATTGCGCGTGCGGCAATTGCAGACCCGCCAGTGCTGATTCTTGATGAGGCAACTAGCTCAATTGACACGCGCACAGAGAAGATTGTGCAGGATGGTATGGATAAGCTGATGAAAGGAAGAACAACGTTTGTGATTGCCCATAGGCTCTCCACAGTCAAAAATAGTGACTGTATTATGGTACTCGAACAGGGTAGAATTATTGAGCGCGGCACACATGACGAGTTGATTGAGGCAAAAGGTAAGTATTATCAACTTTACACAGGAAATGCAATTGCGGCGAATTAATATAAATGCGGGAGGCTGTAGAATATGGCAGCTTTCCGCATTATTATAGATTTTACGCCAGAGACAAGAGATCCAGCCCGGGTATCAGGCTCATGGTATGTGTACTGCTTGTTTTTATCGGGAATGGAAGAAGGAAGAGATCTTTTGCATCTTATCAATATCATCAGGGGTTGAGTGTTTTTTCAGAACAGAGAAAATAAGTTCAACTTCTTCTGGATGAAAAGAAATGTTATTGTCCTTGCTCAGTTTGTTTAGTGATAACAGAAATGCCATCATTTTTTTCTGTGTTTCTGCTTGATTGCCGCCATTATTAATTGCGGCGCCTTGCACAAACATTTTATTAAGAAAATCAAGTTTTGCCTGGTCTATCTTTTGCAGTTCTGGGTCGTTCATCCATTTATTATTTGGCTCCATTGTCATTTCCTCCAAACATTTTCATTATTTCCATAATTTCATTGATATTCAGTCCGCCTGTGTTTTCATTGCCAGGCGACAGATTTTCCATCATATTGCTGAGATCTATATTAGGATTTGCGTCAGAATTCAGACTCTGGATCAGTTCCATCATCTGTTGCATTTCCCGTAAATTTTTCATAGTCTTTATGGCAGAAAGTATCTGGTTAAAACTCTGGTCCTCATTAGGGGCAAGATATTTGCGAACCGCTTTGTAGATCTGTTCAAGATTTTCTGCAAAATCGGTATTGGCTGCAGATTGGGTGCCGCTGTCAAGGCTGCTGGCATGGATTCCGCCAGAGAAACTAGGTCCTCCTTTGTCAAGCAATGACAGCGTGTACTGAAACTCCATATATTTGATTAGGGCAGGCAGCATCCGAAAGTTGCCATTCTCCATAAAAGGCAGAAGGGACTTTAAGATCTGGATGTGATTCGTGGTGTAAAAGTGGTCAAACGCCAGCACGTAATCATTATCCTCCATAAATAAACCTCCAATTCTTATAGCCTCTCGGAGTCTATAGCAGACTTATAAATTGATGTGAGAGCCTTTTGCACCTGTTTTTTTCATATTATATATATGAAATGAAAATGTCTGTTATGCACGTCTCAGACATGTTCCAGAGTAGAATCTGTACAGATTATAAGGGTCCGTATAAAACGGACCCTCACTAATCAGAATATTAGCAGCAGCCGCATCCGCCGCCGTTGTTGCCGCCACAGCAGCAGGACAGAAGGAGGAGAATCCAGATCCAGCTACCGCATCCGCCATTGTTGTTGCTGCTCTCACAGCCACATCCACAACCGCATCCACAGCCGTTGGAAACACCGAATCCACCAAATCCGCTGTTGCCGCCACAGCAGGACAGAAGGATAAGAATCCAGATCCAGCTACCGAAACCGCTGTTGCTGTTGCATCCGCATCCACAGCCACACTCCGAAACCGTATTTGTCTGATTGCAGCCGCAATGGCTCGCTGATAATTCACTCATGTTGAGTACCTCCGAAGAAGCTTTTTTCTATACTATATGACAGAGTACAGAATGTGTTCCTAGAAAATGTGGATTTTTATAACAATTGGATTTTAAATTTATTATGTGTTTAGGCGTTACAATTTAGCATCAGGACTTTGTGTTTACTGCAAAGTCCGTGAAATAACGTAGTGGTTGAGATGCATCAAGCCACCATGGAGTGGTTTTACATGGCTTGATGTTTGTAACAATGCCTATGGAGTGTACAATGTGTCTGGTGGACACATCAGATTGTGAGTAGTATCTGAATTTATTCAGTGCAAAAGCATACACGATGAAGTAGGAATGAAACATAAAAGTTATTAACTTTTTATAATTTTGATAAATGACTAAGGATTTATGAGATAATAGCTGACATACATTTCCTAAGAGATGTCCTGTATAATCTGGATTAGTTATTTTTCTATAATTTTGAATTGAAGATTTATCAGATAATTCATTGAATAATTAGAAAAAATATATTATAATAGTAAATAATGTACTTTTTGTTTAAATAAGTGTGTGGGTGTTACGTATGGATTACGGAACACCAAAGGATAAGGGGGATTTCAAATATGAGGTCAACTAAGATAGGGCGGAAGATATTAGTAGGAATATTGTGTGCTGCTATGGTAGTTCAGTGTGTGCCTGCGGAGGCAGTGGCAAGTGAAATTGCCGAAATAGTACAATCCTATGATCAAGAAGCGTTGGATAAGACAGAGCCTCAGGAAGAAAATGTGGAAACAAACGTAGAGTTAGGTTCATCGGAATTAGAAGTTGTACAAGTAACATCGGAAATCAATACGGAAGAAGCGCCAGAGGAGGCAGAAAAATCAGATATGTCTGAAATATCAGAATTGTCTGAGGAAAATAATGCCGTCAATATGTCATCGACATCTGAGGAAACGAGTACATCCGAAACACTATTGATGACGGAGGAAACGAGTACATCTGAAACATTGTCGATATCCGAAGAAGCAAGCACAATAGAAACATCGTCAACAACAGAAGAATCGGATACACTGGAAACATCAGAGATCTCGGAAATACCAGACATAGAGGAGACGGAAGAGATAGTTGAAGCTATAGAAACTCTTGAGATGGATACAGATAGTTCGGAGACAGAAACTACCAGTACAGAGGAAGAGACAACAGTGCCGGAGGTTACTCCTTTGCCGGATTATAATAAGTTACTTTCTGTTGTCTCAGAAGATAAATATTACTTTTACGATAATGGTCAGAATAAAGTTGAAGAAATATTTGTAAAGTTTGAGAATTGTGAAATACCAGAGTCAGGAGTTGAAATTGAGTTTTATATCGATAAAGCTACAGAAAAAGCAGATCAACTTCACTATGACAAGTGGGAAAATGAATATGAAGAGACCTATTATGTAATTCCTTTAACTAATATTAAGGAAGGTTCTCACAGCTTAACTGTCAAGTTGAAGGATACAAGGCAAAACAGTGCAACAGGGGATCAAGATTTAGCAACTAGGGAGAATATAGAGTTTATAATAGAGCAGGTTGACAATGTATTTACGGAAGCAGAAAAGTATTATGTTTCTTCATCAGATGACACAATAGAAGTAACGTTTTTCAATCCGTCCGATGATATTAAGTCTGTTAATATTACAGCACCGAATGGAGATATTGTTGCAGACTCTAATGGAATAAGTGAAGCTGTTGAACAGTATGAAGATCCGCGTTATACAAGAATCGGGGACGGATATAGGTACCAAAAACCTATTCTGTATAAAACCACATGGGTTCTTTCCACGGATAAGAATGCTCTTGAAGTTGGAAATTATGATATTCGTTTAATACTTGAAGACGGTACAGAACGCATGATTCCAAATGCGGTGGAGGTTTCATCAAAGGCTGTTGTTACGAAGTGCGTACTAGGGACAGATTATGACAATACCAGTAATTTTGTCTATTTGTATATTCAGGGAGCAGGCTTTAATCCTTCTCAGATTCGATTTGACTTTGAGGATAAGGCGACTTCAGCAACTTTGTCGACAACACGAATTGATTATAAAACGGTGCAGTCTGGTTTTATTGTAAAGTTTAGAAAGGAAGGAAACTGGGAGAAGGCAGGAAAGGAAATTATTGTAAATCTTGTCAAAAGATCTGGAAATATTGAATTTACACAGACTGAGTTTGAGGCACAATTGGTAAGTGGTATTTATTATGCAGAATATAATAATGTATTAAATGCGATAGAAGCTGGCGTTACAACAGATTTAAACGGCAAGGCAGTGAGTTTTAAAATTGTTGATGCAAAGAAGCAAGAGATAATCAGTGATGTTACATCTAGATCATTGACGGAAAGTTTGGTTTACTTAATCCCTTTATCACCAGAAAAGTTACTTGATGGCAATACATATTGTGTGGAGCTTACCGCTAGTAACAATCAATATTATAAAAAGTTTGTTATGAATCGGGGAACTCAAAGTAAACCTCATTGGGAAGCATCTAAAGTGATATCCCAAAATGCAGAAAGGCATGACTTTTATTATTACGATACCGTAAGTGGAATTAAAAATGATGAATTAAAGGCATCGATAGATGGTTATAGTGGAGAGGTTGCTGTTTATGCAAGTGAATGGCGGCGTGAAGATGGAGCGAAAGGAACACGCATTCAGCTATGGATTCCTACAAGAAAACTGGCAATTGGTGAGCATACCGTAAGAATTACTCAAAATGGAAATGCATATGTTTCCTATTCCTTTGAAGTTATCGCTGCTGATTATGATAAGTTTGTTCTTGGCACTTATGCACTTTCTTGGATTGATGATAACACAATACAGGTTTATATAAAAACACCAAATTGTTCAGAGACCGATGATTTTGATATCAAATTGACTGAAATTGATGGCGGAGAGGTGACAGGTACCAGCGCAGTAGTAACAGAAAGATACACAGACAGTGTATTTATGAATGTTACAGGATTAGATAGAAGTAAGGCGTTTAAGGATTACAATGTACTGATAACACATAAAGAATTTGGTCAGCCTTATAAAATGGAAGATTTAAGTAACAAATATTATACTGATGAGGTTGGTGAAAGGATATCTATTTCTTCTAATAAGGGCCTGCCTGTATTGGCAAATAATCGCGTGATAGGCATTAATATTCAGAATTTAGCATTACCTGCAACCTTGACAATCTATGCGACAGAAAATACAGAGGTGATTGGTAAAATTACGATTCCTTCTACAACTGAGGGCAACTATTATTATTTTACAAAAGAATTTTATGACAGCCTGGAAAAGAAAGATCGACTGTATGATATGACTGTCACAGATTATGGGGAAAATTGGGGAAGATCCTATGCAAGAATTAATCTTGGATATAAAGAAGAAGAGACAGTCAATGACTTTGATTTGCAGATAATCAGCGATACATTGTATGTTGATGGAGCAGAGAGCGGAAAATCAACAATAATTACGGTATCAGGCAACAAACAGAAACCAGTATTTGAAGTTTCCGATGACAAGATAGTGGAATTGGAGGAGTATACAGAAACTTCCGAGGGAACTGGAGTACAGACGACAGATCCGAATAAGAGGCGTGTTATCGCAAAAACTACAGGTACAACATTTATTACAGTTATTGCAGATGGTGTGAAAAAGAGTGTATTTGTCACAGTTACCAGAAATACCTCTGGTATTACAATCAATACAACAGACCGAGCGATGAAAGTTGGAGATTCCTTTGAGGCGAAGGCATTTATTCAGCCATCAAGTGCAGATGATCCTACCCAGATTGTAAGTTTTACCTCATCAGACAACAAAGTATTGTACGTGAAAAAATTAACAAACAGAACAGCAAGAGTTACAGCAATGAAAGCAGGAACGGCTGTACTGCGCGCTACATTGGAAGGAACACCATATACTGTAGCAGTGACAATCTCCATCACAGATTCTTTTCCTTTGTATGATAAAAAAGAAATTAAGATTAAAGAAGTAGGAACTGTCAGCTATATTGAGAATGTTGATCGCGCATTATCCTACTGTAAGCTGCCAAAAGGTTGGGAGTGGAATAACGGGGACCTTGTTTTAACTGCAAGTGATGAATTGCAGTACTGCTGGGCAACCTATACAGAGGAAGGATACCAGCCATTTTCTGCGAGATTGCCAGTGGCAGCAACACGTATCATTGGCATTGATATAACAGGCAAGAAATTGATAAATCAAGGTCAGAAGGAAACCTATCAGATTACTTATCAGTATATAGGAGCAGATATTAATACGCCGAAATTTAAGGAACGGCTCACTACAAATTGTGTCAGAACATCTGAGGGAAATATAGCTGCTGTAGAAACATTAGAGTGGGATAATCTAGTGATTGCGGCAATGGAAAAAACAGGTGGTGGAACGGTAGACTTTTCACTGACATTGGCGATTGATCAAGGAACAAGCCAGGGAACGGACTTGTTTGTAAAAGATTTTAGAGTTGAGGTTCCGCTGACAGATTGTGTAAATAATGTAAAGGTAAAACCTGTAAAAATAGGAAATCAGAATTTTACATATATAGAAACACAAGATCAAATGGAAGTCGATCAAAAAGATGTTCGAGATGCAAAGAATAAATATGCTATCAAGCTTCAAGCAGAGGCAACCATCAATGGAAAACTTGCACCAAATATAAAGTTTGACTGGGAGTCAAGTGATACGGCTGTAGCAACAGTTGCTGTAAATGACAATAATGAAGTGATACTTACTGTGAAAAAGGAAGGCAATGTAGATATTACAGCAAAAGCACAGGACCAGGGAGAATGCACAGGTACATTGACAGTGAATATTATGGATTATGCACCAGTTCTGGAAGTGTCTAATATAACTGTCAATAAGTATTGTACCCAAGGAACAGAATTTGTTCTACAAGAGCAGAATGGAAATAGAATTACTTCTGTTAATGTTTTAGAAAAAGATGGGAAGGAGGATAGAAATTCGTCAAACTTTTCTGCAAGTGCGCCAATAGAAGGGATTTCTACTTTAAGGATAAAGCCAAATGCACCAGTACTGTCAAATTCAAGCAAAAAGGTTTCAGACTGTAAACTGGAAGTTGTTACAGAAAAAGGGAAATATCCATATTCATTAAAGGTTACAACAGATGTTACAAAACCTTCCGCAACTCTAAAACTAAAGACAAAGGCCAATCTGTTTTATAAGGATGCGGAGGCGGTCTATACAATATCAAGCAAGTATGATATTCAGTCGATAGAGATTCCAGAAGTGGATGGTATTGGTTTTAATGGAAGTTATCATCGCAGTAATAATACGGTTACTTTTCATGCAAAAGGTCTTGACAGCAACACAGTTGGCCAGTTTTCTTCTAAATCGCCAACTGTGAAAGTACAGTTAATAATTACATTTGCAGATTATACGCAACCACAAACGATAGAACTTAAGGTTGCGACAGAAAATAAAAAGCCATCATTGAGTTTGACAGGAATGGTAGTTTGTCCTGGAATCACATCGGGTGTAGTCAACGTTATTAATTCTAAGACAAAGGAGCAGGTTCCGCTCGATAACACAATGGCATTTGCGGTTACAAAACCGCTTAACAGTGGTATGAGTACAGCACTCAACAGAGATGGCAGTATCAAGGTAGATTATCTTGGCACAAAGAATGTATCTTACACAGCAGAATTGAGCAGTCCTGACTGGACGCAGTCAGCCAGTGCAAAAGGAAAGATTACCTATGTAACATCTCCCGATAAGTTGGCATTATCGCTGGGAAGCAAACAATTGACATTGAATATGGCTACAAACATTACTGCAAATGGGACGAATACAATTCCTATTTCTGTAAATGGAAGTGATATTGGAATAACAAAGTTGACTTATGGAGGTTCCGCAGCAAAACTGATTGATACAGATGGGTATCTTGCGTGTGATATTAGACCTTCCAGTCAAGGCATTCGGAGCATCAGCCTGGGATTGAATGCTGGGAAGCGTGGAACTGTCAAGGCGGGAACTTACAAACTGGATTTGTTTGCGACCATAAATTTATTACAGCAAGAGATTGTGATTAAGAAAGCAACATTGACAATTAAGCTTACAGAGCCAGACAAGGCAAAGGTAACACTCGCATCACCAAAAGGAAAGATTAATTTGATAGACCGGGAAAATACATCTGTAGTGTATACACCAAAAGTTTCTGGAATTGATTCCGTGGTAAGAAGTGTAAGTGTGGTTGGAGAAAATGCAGAATACTTTACGGCTTCTCTAAATGCTGACAATAAAGTGGAAGTGAAACTCAAAACAGGAAAGGGTATGTCTTCCAGGCAATCGTATCCTTTGACAATTCAGTCCGTGTTACAGAATGGGTACAAGATATTGTCCTCTGTGAAGATCAAACCTGTTAACACGCTGCCAAAGATTGTATTTACCCCTGCAAAATGTAATTTATATCGGAGTAACTCGAACAAGTATACTGTTTCTGTATCGTTGAAAAACAGCAACATTGATATAGATAATATCACAGGAATTAAGATTGATCCGAGCAATAAGAATAATGCGAATAATTTTTTGCTAATTAATAATATCAGCAAAAATGGTACAGTAAGTTTTAATCTGGCAGGGAACAGGACTAAGATAAAGAAGGGACAATATAAAGTAAAGTGTTTGGTTTCATTCCGAGACGCAGATCCAGAGGCAAAACCTGCTACAGTGAATATGACAATTACTGTAAAATAAATATCGTTAGAATTGCATAAAATATACAAATATTAGAAACAGCACATTAAATTTGTGCTGTTTCTAATATTTTGTCATAAAAATCGGAAAAAGACTTGAAATTAACTGAAAATATAGTAAAATAATAGTATATATGTAAACCGTTTAAATAAAATGTTTATGTAAATAAAATAAATCGGGTAGATATAAAGAAAGATAGAAAGGAAGATAGAATGGCGGAAATAATATGGACTGTTGAGGGCAGGCGGTTTCGGAACGCAGAGGAATATCAAGCGGCGCTTAGAGACAAAGAACTCATCGATTCCATTACCGGCAGTCTGAAACTGGATAATCCAAAAGATGTTGAGATATTGTATTATAAATTGAAAGAAGAGCATTATACATTTGAATCTATCGTGGGCAGACAGTTTGATGATAATGTTTATGAGTTGTATCAGCGAATCAAACAGCGAGAAGAACAGGCAAAGGAAGAAAAAGTTGCACGAAAGGAAAAGAGGAAACAGCAGATTCAAAAGCTTGAGAAAATAGTAACACCGTCCCGAAAACGACAGAAATCAGAGAGCAAGACAAGACTTGAGGATTTTGATAAAGATATGCAAGAACAAATTATAGGAATACTCAAGAAAAAGGAAAGAAAACGAAGAATCCTGATGGTAGTCTGTTTGTTTCTATGTATTATCAGCTTTGGGTATTTGGGGGCATATTATCAAGTATCTGCCAAAAGTGCACGCGAATTTGAAGAGTTGTCATCATTGAAGGAAGCGGGGGCGCGTGGTGCAAATTCTGGAAACAAAAAAGTTGAGATACATCTTACTGACAAGGATACGTCACTGCCTGATATTCTGCCAGAATATGAAAAAATATATCAGAAGAATCAAAAGCTAATTGGATGGGTCAAAATTGACGATACAATAATTGACTACCCTGTGATGCAGACAGTAAACAATGAATATTATCTGAATCATAACTTTAATCAGGAAGAGGATAGGAATGGTTGTATTTTTATGGATTATCAGTGCGATGTCGTAAAAGGATGCGATAATATGATTTTGTATGGGCATCATATGAAGTCAGGAAAAATGTTTGGGACATTAAACAAATATAGTGAAGAAGCATATTACGAAGAACATCCAGTCATACAGTTTGATACGATTTATGAGAAGGGTAAGTATCAAGTGATGTATGTATTTCGTTCAAAAGTTTATTCAGAGGAGGATGTAACCTTTAAATACTATCAATTTATCAATGCTACTTCGGAGATGGAGTTTAATTCCTATCTAAACGAGATGGCGGAGTTATCTTTATATGACACAGGAATTACTGCCAGTTATGGGGATAAGCTTCTGACGCTCTCGACCTGCGACTATCAGGAGAAGAAAGGACGGTTTGTCGTAGTAGCGAAAAAGATTGGCTAGGAGTCTAAAATATGGATGTACAGGAGAAAATAACTACACAGGAACAAAATGTAGATAATCCACACGATAAAGGATATAAAAGAATTTTTTCGGTTAAGAAGAATTTCCTTGATTTTATTAAGAAGTATATTAGTTTAGACTGGATGATATCTTTGCAGGAGAATGATATTGAGTTGGTTGATAAGGAATTTATTACCGATCAATTTGAGACTTATGAGTCAGATTTGGTATATAGAGTAAATACAGAGGCAGGAAGCACATACTTGTTTTTCTTTGATTAATAATCTTGCGATTTCAAAAATTGAAGACTCTAATACTTTAATTGATAATATCTTGCTTGCTGATAAGAAAAGAACACGGGAGGCATGGACAAGTGAAGAAATCTTAGAACTGATTCAACGCATTCGAGCGATGGATCGCGATGATTTAAATGAGTGGATTGTATGGTTTTCAAATGTGATAAGGAAATTAGATGAAGAAGAGCGCAAAACCTTCATAGAACAATTGAGAGAAGGGGAGGAAAAAGCGATGTGCAGTTCATTTGAAAGACTTTTAAATAAAGAAAAAGCAGAAGGAAGAGCAGAAGGAAAATTGGAGGGGAAAGTGGAAGGACAAACAAAGGAGAGAGCGGAGGCTGTTATAGAGCTTCTTGAGGAAATCGGGAAACCTTCCAAAGAACTTCAAAAGTACATTATGGATCAGACTGATTTGGAGGTGTTGCGTTGTTGGCATAAGACAGCAGCCAGGGCGAAAAACATAGAAGAATTTGAGCGGATAGTGGGAGTATTTCAGGAACAATGAAACGGTTTCTTGTGAAGAGAGTGATCGAAACAATTTATGGGGAACGAGGCTGTGAAATATAGATTAAGATTGGGGGCACAAGTCGTATGTGTAGATAAATGATGTTGTCAATAAGTGGGAATATAAATAATAAAGTGGGGAGAAATAACATGGCAAAGAGTAAAAAGAAAAAGAACTTTAAGCTAAGAAGGAGAGTAAAACGAACGGTCGCAGCACTCACAATGGTTATGGCGATTGTTGTGGCTGCAATACCAGTCGAGAATTATGGTACAATGCAGGCATCGGGGGTGGATGGAGTAAACCTTGCAGATAATGCACAAAAATTTATTGATGCACAGGGAAAACATTATGCTCCATACCAATATGAGAAGAAATATACAGGTACGGATGACTTAACAGTACAACATATTGAGGGAAACACCTTTATTAATGCATATAAGATTCAATTAAAAGGTGGTAGTAGTGAAGATGCTGTTATATATGAGAGTGTATTTGAAAAAGATTTGGACAGATTTGATATTTATGAAGTAGAGTATTATGATTATGTTCAGATGAATGCAGATTATCTTAAGGCAGTAGAGGATGCATTTGATGGCGAGAAATACTCTATTACATATACGGAAGATAAGAGTTCAAAAAGTTATGAAGAATTTTCGGCAGATGGGATTACACTTAAGGCTGTCACAGCAAGTTTAATATCAACAGATTCGCCAACAGAAAAGATTGAAAATTCACCAAGTGGATCATTAAATACTAGTTTAATAGATACTGATAAGAATCCATATATTAAGATTAAAGCTGCTACTGGTTCTTCTAAAATTTTTGAGACTTATGCTCCAACGTTGTTAAAGTCTCATACTGATAGAATAGCTGCATACAATACAGAAATGAAGACATATACTGATGTGTTGGATGGAATTAGAAATACAAATCCTCTTACAGAGGCAGATCAAATAAGATGGAATGAAACCGCTACGAAGATTAATGATTTAAATGCCACAATTACACCATTGTTAACTTTTGAGAAAACTTTTGCAGAGATAAGGGCGGAGGCAAAGGATACTGATGAGGATAACAATGACCTTCCTGATATTATGGATTATGCTATTTGTCAGAGAATTGGTTCAGACAGTAAGGGTGACTTGGTAAAGTATGGATTAAAGAAACTGACAAGTACAACAGGAGATATTGTATATGTCCCTCAAAATAATAGTCCTAATGGTCCTGACTCTGGTCAGAAAAATGATGATGAAGGATATCTTACAGGAGGGAAGGCGAACATAAAGGGTATTGCTTCCAATGCATTTAATATAGAATATCATTCTGATGATGAACATCCTGATGATAATAAACATCCTGTGGGAACTGACAGAGAGGTTGGAACGATTACAATTCCTCTTACAGTGGAGTTTATTGGTGAGAAGGCATTTGCAAATTCCAAGTATTTAAAAGATGTGACAATTGATGATACAAACTGTACAATTTTAGGTGATGAGGCATTTACGCAGTGTCCTAATCTTGCTTCCGTTAAGTTTACAAGTGCGAATTCTCGTCTGAAAACTGTTGGGTGCAAAGCTTTTTATAATACAAAATTAGATAGCATCATTTTCCCACCTTATGTTGAGACGATTGGTGCAGGCTGTCTGTATCTTTCTGATATAAAAGAAATAACAATGGGAGGGCTTAGAAATGCGGAGCTGACAATTGAGCCATATGCATTTTTTGGCTGTGAAAAGCTGACTAAAGTAAACTTTGCAGGTGAAACTACCAATTTTAAAATGGGAGATGGTGTCTTTGCACTGACGGCCAGTCAGGGTGGCGGGTCACTGGAAAGTTTTACATTCCCATCATATATGAATAAGATAGATCATGGTAATAATTATTCAGAATATATTCTTGCCGGAAGAGAGAATCTGAAAACGGTAGTACTTCCTGGAAGGCTTGGCAATAGCGTTGATAAGGATTTTGAAAGAAAAGTGCCAGATACGACATTTGCAGGTTGTAAGAATCTGGAATGTGTGGAGTTTCCTGATAACGCTTACAATGCGACATATGATCCAGAGAAACTTTTTAAAGAGGTATTAAATAACAAATTTTATGTCAGAGGTCCTGAATCGGGTGCCAGCAGTGGATCTGTCGCATTACCTAGAAGCTGTACTTGGAATGCAGTGCCGGGATACTTGGGCGATGATGGCAAACCAGGTGTAGTTCCATATGTGTACGTAGGTGCAGATGGCAAAGAGCATATGGAAATTGGTGTTGGCGAGGAAAGCCGTGACGACTATATTGCAACCATTGACATTCTTGACGCAAATGCAAAGACGGCCAGTTTGTCGGGATATACAGAGAATCATCCAACAGGATTTCCCCTTGCGGTAGTAGTGCCAGAAACCGTTGGCGGTTATACAATTATAGAAATTGCAGATGGATGTTTTAAAGATGTAAGCGATATTATTTATAAGGTAATCATTGCAGATGGAACTGTGCAGAGAATTAATGCCAATGCATTTCGCAATTGTGCGAATTTGCAGTGGGTGGAACTTGGAGATTCGGTAAGCTTTATTGGTGCTAATGCTTTTGAGGGATGCAAGAGCCTTGAGAATGTGTTCTTTAGCCAGACCCAGACAGCACTTTTTGGAGATGAGGATTCCTATTGGAAAGATGCACTTACAATTGAAACCAATGCATTTAAGACTGGTTCGGATTTCCTTACATTTCATGGTGCAGTGCATCCAGAATATGCGCCGTTTAAGTTAGCAATGAGCGAGGAAGGTAAATCCATGACAGGTTCCAGCCTCCAAATTTGTTATAAGACAGATGCACCTACGAATCTTACAATATTGAGAGATAATGATACTGGAGAACGCACATTGATCGATTATCCACATTATGAGGAAATCGATGTTATTAATAAAGATTTGATTCAAATGTGGGCAAATGGTGATAGCGGGTATAGTATTACAGATAAGTTTGAAGAATGGAATGAATTGAGGAATGCTTCGGACCCAAATTATGCAGACAGACCTTATAATAGTTATAAAAATTTTAATGAGGAAGATATTCCACTCTATGCTCTTTTTATGACTATACCAAAAGGAATTGACAGTATTGATGCGAATGCTTACTATAATAATACAAAAAATGCAAGTGATTTAGCATATTTAACTAGAAAATATGAGCCGCAGACTAAAATCAGCAACGGCAAAGAGATTGAGATTGGTATTAAGGGGGAGACAGGTGCTTTAGAAAGAAATATTAATCAAAAGCAAAGTTATGGCAGATATAATGATGTGAAAAGTGTATACTCTGATGATAAGTATATTTCGGAAAGTGATTTGGATGAATTTGGTCAAAAAGCAGGGCTATTTAGCGGATTTTTGGCAGAGTCTGATTTGAGTACTAATATTACTAGGATCACAGATGATATGCCGGGTATTATATGGCGTACTTATAATGGTCATGAGTATGTTGAAAATTCAATTATTGGTAACGATTATCTGACAACAATTGATTTAAAAACAATTAAAGAACTTCCAGATTATGCGTTTATGAGCTGTGAGAATCTTTTGGAAACTTCTTACGGAACAGAAATGCAGACAATTGGTGCACTCCCATACAGAAATTGTAAGAGTTTGACGCAGATCAATATTCCTGCTGGAAATCAGTATGTGCAGTTTGGTAATATGATTCTTTTCCGCAAAAATGGAGCTGGACTTGAAATTATTCAATGTCTAGAAGGCAGAGGCAGCGGCAGCAGTGCGAGTGGTTCCTTTAAGGTAGGCGAGGAATCAGGAGACACTTTGTTGGCAAATGTTGTCAGCATTGACAATGAGGCATTTTCATACTGTGGAGAAATCACGGAGGTTGACTTAAGCACTTCTGCGATTACACAAATACCAGAGAGATGTTTCTATAAGGCAGAAAAACTGGCGAATGTAAAACTTCCTGAAAGTATTGAGACAATCGGTGCAGAAGCATTTTTGGATACGAGCGATAATATGGAAATTACCATACCAAATCCAAGCTGCGCGATTGGAGAGACTGCATTTAATTTTGATGGAAATCGCAAGGTTACCATTAGAGGACCGCAATATGATGGTTCTGGAACAAGAACGAGTGCAATTTATAACTTTTATGTAAAGATGAAAGATAAGTTAAGACCACAGGGCAAGGAAGAAAATATCATTTTTGTTTCAGATGATAAGCATAAAGTTACATTTATTGATTATAATACAGATTTAATTGTTGACCCAGATGTTCAAAATCCGCAGTATGTAGATCATGAAGGGAACGCAATCTGTGTAGCAAAGCCAGAGCGTTCAGGATATGAGTTCTCTGCATGGAAATGTATTCTTTCTGATGGTACACAGTTTACGGGTTCCGGTGATCCTTGGTTAAACGTTACAGAAGACAGAATTATCCAAGCAGTGTATAAGCCAAACGCAAATATTGTTGTGCCAGATGGCAATGACTATACATTGACAATTAAAGGCGGTACTGCAAATGGAAAAACAGAATCCATTACGGCGAAAGGCGGTGATAGGATAATCGTTGCTGCAGATACCAAGACCGATGGAAGTAAATTCCAATACTGGACTGTTGAACCATCAACTTATGCGAATTTTCTTGTGGATGGGGTAACTACAGCAAGCACTACTTTTATTATGCCAAATGCAAATGTGACATTGACAGCAAACTTTAGTGGAGGAAACTCTGGCGGAAACAACCCAGGCGGCAACAATCCTGGTGGCAACAATCCAGGCGGAAATAACCCAGGTGGCAACAATCCTAGTGGAGATGGACAAAAGTACAAGGTAACAGTAAATTATGGTTCAGGAAGCGGCGAGTATGCAGCAGGTGCAACCGTTAATATTTCAGCATATGCACCAGATTCACCGAACAGAGTATTCTCAAGATGGACGACAAGCAATTCTGGTCTGAGCTTTGTCAATGCAAACGCAGCAACGACAAGCTTTGTGATGCCATCAGCAGATGTGACTGTGACAGCAAATTATAAGGTACGTTCAGATGACGATGATGACGATGATGACGGACCATCAAGAAGACCAGGAACCAATACTAATACGACGACAGTACCAAACAGACCAGGCAGTAGTTCGACAGGTACTACAGGAACGACAGGCACTGTGACAAATCCTACTTCTGGAAGTAGCAACACAGGCAACACAGGCAACACAGGTAACACGACCAACAATAACGGAAATAAAATTTACATTACAAAAAATGGTGTATCTAATAAGGATGTGGCATCTATTTCTGTAGATGGTTCTACAGATAACTTTATTGTTAGAATAACAGAATCAGCGGAGGCTACAGCAGCAGTTGAGGAAGCATTGATCAATAAATACGGTTCGCTTGACGGACTGGTGTATTTCCCAATGGATATCTCACTGTATGATTCTACAGGGCAAAATAAGATTACGGATACCTATGGATTGAATATTACAGTGACAATGCCAATACCAGATGTATTGATTCAGTATGGCGGAAATTCACGGGTGGCAGCCGCCGACAATGGAAACTTACAGCAGTTGACACCAAGATTTACAACGATTGACGGAATTGCATGTATTTCATTTGTTCCACCACACTTTTCACCGTATGTAATCTATGTGGATACAAGCAATCTGACCGCAGGGCAGACATTGGATGCAACACCTTCTACAGGAGATCCAATTCATCCTAAGTGGTTTGCGGCGATTGGAATGGCATGTATTTCTATTTTACTGTTTGTTACAAGCGATGGGCGTAAGCGTAAGAACTACAAGGCAGCATAGGTTGGCATAGGAAATCAGAGCAATAAAAGGAGACCACTATGAAAAAAATATATACTGCGATTGCAAGTGTGGCAATATTGGGAATCCTTGCGCTTGTGACGGTTGCGAAAGGAATTGGCGGTGTGACAGCCGCAGAGGATGAACGATTTCGGATAAATGGAACAACGTTGACAAAGTATCTGGGAACTGACTCTTATGTCAGTATCCCAGACACTATTACAGTGATTGGGGACGAGGCATTTTCTGGAAATGAGACATTGACAAGTATTTCGGTTCCAGACTCAGTTACTCAAATATCATACAATGCATTTAAAAACTGTACAGCGCTGACAGGTATTATAATTCCTGATTCTGTTGATAAAGTTGGGCCTGGCGCTTTCGAGGGGTGCAAGGCACTCACATCTGTCCAAGTTGGAAAAAATGTAAGTGCATGGGGATCTGGTGTCTTTGCAAATTGCGAGAAACTTGCAAAACTCTCAGTTGATGCGAACAATGAATATCTTACCTACTACAATGGCGCGCTGTACAATGGAAATATGACAATGCTTTATCAAGTGCTTCCAGCGCGCGAAGGTGAGAATTATGTGATGCCCGACACCGTGGAAAATATTGACACATATGCATTTTGGAATCTCCAGAATACAAAGAATGTAATGATTTCAGAAAATGTATCTGCAATCCCCAAACAGGCGATGTCCAGTATGGGAAGTGTGGAGAACGTTGTGCTGAAGAGTCCGATCACAGGAATTGAAGAGCGAGCGATGGCAAACAATGCTGCACTCAAACAAGTTGCAGTGCCAGAGTCTGTTGTAAATATTGACAAAAAAGCGTTTGCAGGCAGTTCAAATCTAAAAATATTCACCACACGATCTAGCACAGCAGATACCTTTGGAAAAAATAATAATATTCCAATAATTTATAAGGAAGAGTATCCAACAGACTTTATGGACAGCAATGCAGGACTAGAACAAAAACCAAATGTGGGATATGAGGTTGATCCTGATTCTAATACAGACACTACTACGGCAACAAACAATCCAACAACAACAGATTCAGATAATGCAGATGATAACAATGCAAACGTTCCGCAAAATCCTTCCCGCTTTGAGAGCACTGAGGGATATATTCATCCGTTGGATGTGCCAGAACCTGCAGATGTGATTGGTAAGACAGTGATTGTGGCTGGAAAAGCAGTTGTGTTGATGGATAACCATAAAGGAAGAGTATATGGAATCCCAGATGGGGTAACAGCGGAGATTGTTCAGGGAAATCAAACAAACACGCAAAATACAACCGATCAGAACTCTATTAGCGTGAACTATCAAAGGCCGGAGAATGAAAGCATTCCACAGAGAAAGTTTTACAAACAGAAGGACCTGACAACATATGAGATTGGTGATACAATTAAAATAATTGACCGTTTAGCATTTGCGGAAAGTGGATTAAAGACAATCCAAATTCCAGACAATGTTACAGAGATTGCATATGGTGCATTTTTATCTTGTGCAGAACTGACAGACATAACAATACCAGATTCCGTTTCTGTTATTGGTACGAAGGCATTTGAGGGGACCGCATGGCTAAATCGCTGGCGAGATGGCAGTACAGAGAGCGGAGAAGGGGATTTCCTAATTGTAGGCGATGGTATTTTGGTTGCATACAGAGGGAACGCAGAGCATGTGGAGATTCCAGAGGGTGTGAAACAGATTGGTCCAGAGGCATTTAAAGGACATCAAGAAATACTAGATGCAGCGTTGCCAGATTCTGTAACTAAAATTTGTGCGGAGGCATTCCGCAACTGCAGTTCATTGACGGGACTGACAGGATGCAAGGGATTAAAAACAGTGGTCCGCGGGGCATTTTATGGAACGCAGATTTCCGAAGGGGAATTTAAAAATTGAGAATGATTGACCGGAGATGACGGAATGGAAAAACTTTTTTGGGGAATGGTAGGAGGATGCACGGCTGCATTTGCTATTTTGCTGTGTATGTATTTGAATAAAGCTGGAATAATTGGTGGAGAACCAGAAACTGCAACGACAGAGATCACCTTAGAAACAGAGACAGATACGGAAGAAGGATTGTTGGCTGCTAATGGTGAATTTCCTTCAGAGATACAGTCTTTGATTGAGGACTCTCAGAATAAGTATGCGCAGGCGATGCAAGTGTTTGAGGAGGAATCCGCAGAAGCTGCTTCAAGGGAGGCTGCGGGGACTGTAGGCACAAGGCCTGCAACGGGGGCTGCAACCGCGCCAAGTACATCAGAAAGTGGTCCGAAAACAAATGGATCAGTAGATGGGAATAGAAATGATAATCATGAATTTTTCTTGGAAAATCCTTCTGAGGAAATGTCAGAGGAGACTTCAGAGGCAGAAGAGTCAAGCACTGTGGAGGCAAAAACTGAGGAAAAGAAAAATAGTGAGTATGAGTATACCTTATATCCAGATCATGTGATAATCAAAAAATACATTGGCTCATCATCAACCCTTGATATTCCAGACACGATTGATGGCCAGCCAGTGACAGAGATACGGGATTCTGCATTTGCAAGTTCTAAGACCTTAGTTAGAGTATACATACCAGAATCTGTGACAAAACTTGGAAAAAATGTATTTAAGAGCAGTGAGCTTCTAGTGGATGTGAGTCTGCCAGACAGCCTGACAGAAATGGGAGAAGGTATTTTTGATGGCTGCTCGAAACTTGCGCGCATTACAGTACCAGATGGTGTTACAAGGATTGGAAAAAAAGCATTTAATGAGTGTGAAAATTTGCGTACAGTCAAGCTTGGCAGTGATATTGAGACAATTGAGGAGCAGGCTTTTAATAACTGTGCGAAAATGGAATTGACAAGACTTCCATCATTGTTAAAAAGAGTAGAGAAAGAGGCGTTTACCGGATGTTTTGCGATGGCATTGGCAAAGTGGCCAAGTGAATTGGAAGTGATTGGCGAGAGTGCATTTGAGGGCTGTACTGCCATTACAGACGTAAGACTTCCTAGTACGATGCGGACAATGGGTGAGAGTACATTTATGGGTTGTACAGGTATTCAGACGTTGGAGATTAAATCAGGGATTGAAGCGATACCAGAGGCGGCGTTTGCAGGTTGCACAGGCATTACAGAAGTGACGTTTCCAAAGTCTGTTATCAGTATTGGAGACGGCGCATTTACAGGATGTACAGCTCTTGCCAGTGTATCCATACCAAAAAACACACTTAGTATCGGCGCATCAGCCTTTGCGGACTGTACGTTTACTGAGGTGACAATCAATTCAAAATGCTCTTATCAGACAAATTCGTTTCCTTTTGCGATAACAGATAAGAACTATTATTAGGAAATTCGTAAGGGGGTGAGTCAATGCGAAAAGGTTTGAGAAAAAAAGCAGCAGCAGTTCTGATGGCAGTCGCTGTGTTACTGACAGCAGTGAATGTGGATATAGTGTCCTATGCAAAAGGTCCAACCTATACAGCGATACAGGATGTTTATTACACAAAAGAAAACTGTGTAGTGTATGCAGAGCCAACTTATACAGCCACAGTCCTGACGACGTTAGGAGCCAACTTGCCAGTACAGGTAATTGGTGAGTATTCTAATGGATGGTATCGAATTAATATCGGCGTGATTTGTTATGTGAAAATGGATTCAGTCACTTCTGCGGGAGCGATAGGTATCAGTGATCCAGGAGACAAACAGATTGCAGATGCACAGAAAACAGCAGCAGAGTTGGGATATGAGTTTGTCTATCTCAAATTAAATAAAGAAAAAGTAATTAAGAAAGATATATACAACAGCTATCTAGGACGAAAAGTAATACTTTACGCAAAGATTGATGATGAGATTGGTGTCTCTTTTAAGATGCTTTATGAAGATAAGATAAAAAAAGACATTAATCTAAAAATAACAAAGACAGCTACCGTCAACAATTTTGGAGAGCGGATTGTGGAGTTTAAATTTGACGATTTTGTAGAGTTGAAAGGACAAATTGCCATTTTTCAGTTTAAGGAAGGATATGACAAGGCAGTCACTATTTTTCCAGCAGATGTTGAAACTGGGGACTATGTGGAGATGAATACATACTATACTGAGTTTAGCGAGTTTGCATATGCGCCAGTCACACAGGTAGCCGATATGAAAATTGTGGAAACGGAGATACCAAATTCTCTTACCGATAATCAAAGAAATATTATGGCAGACCATAGAAAGGGGATTAAATATATGAGCGATGACACTAAGGAATACAGAAGCATCGTTCATGGAAAACTCCGCAAAGACACAGAGTACGTGGATTATAATTATTAAAAATCCTTAAAAAGAAGATATAAGTTTAAGCAATCTTATATCTTCTTTTTCGTATATTGGTTGAAATTTTGCATTATGTGTGCTATGATTTCAAGTGGAAAGCGTATGAACTGTATTAATTCAAACAATACAGTATGCACTTTTTTCAGACACAGAAAGACTCTGAGAGCCTATACATATGTTAAGGAGGGGAAAATGGCGGGAACAGAGGGGAAGATGACTAAACCGGTCATTACAGTCAAGGATTTATATAAAGTGTATCGTATTGGTGAGAACCGAGTACGTGCACTAAATGGGGTGAGCTTTAGTATTAACCGCGGTGAGTTCTGTGCGATTGTAGGAACATCTGGATCGGGAAAATCCACACTGCTCAATATGTTGGCAGGTTTGGAAAAACCTACTAAGGGTGAGATTGTCATTATCGGTGAACATATGGAAACGAAAAGTGAAAATCAGTTGGTGCGATTTCGGCGAGAACATATTGGTTTTATTTTTCAGTCATTTAATTTGATGGGGACAATGAATGCGGTGGAGAATGTGGCACTGCCATTAACGTTTCAAGGCGTGTCTAAAAGAGAGCGTACAAAGCGTGCAAAAAAGATGGTGCATTTGGTAGGGCTTGATAAATACTGGGATCACAGGCCAAATCAGATGTCGGGCGGACAGCAGCAGCGCGTCGGTGTTGCGAGAGCGCTTGTAGTTAATCCAGAGATTATCTTTGCGGATGAACCGACTGGAAATCTTGATTCTAATACTTCAAGGGATATTATGAATCTAATGCAGCGTGTAGTGAGAGAGCAGAAACGTACTTTGATTATGGTTACACATGACAATACGCTTGCAAGTTTTGCTGACAAGATCATTCGGATTGTCGATGGTAAAATTGTTGATATGGTGGATAATACAAAAATGGAGGAGGAAAAATGAAAAAGGTAAAACAAATATTAGTTTTGATACTTATGGCGGTTTTACTGTGTGGTAATACAATGACTGCATTGGCAGATGAAGACCAGTCAGATAATAAACCTACACAGAATAGTCCAAGTGACGAATATGCATCAAAAGAATGGAAAGATCAGATTCGAGGGGAATTGAATCGATATTATACAGATTTGAAGATGCGCTATAAATTGACAGAGGATAAGCGCAAGCGTATGGATAAGATTTATAACAGCGCTATGACTTATATGGAAAATGCGCCGCTTACTATGTCAGAATTGACAAGCTATGAGGCTGAGATTGAAGGGTATTTGAAGGAGATTTTAGAGGAGAATTCTTCGGGAACAGAAAAATTTCTAATGCTTTCCAATGAGGTTCCTATTACAAGTGCACAGTATGGAGAACTTACGTTTGTAGTGCTGTCATTGATTAATCTGGGAAAGTCTGATATCACAGATGTTGTGATCACGCCGACGGTATCTAACGATAGGACCAAGTGGCCATTTGATATTAATCAGGCATATGATGCGCAGATGCTTCCAATTATACAGGCTTCTAAGGATACCACAGATGCGTTTAACAAGCGTATGGATATTGGCTGGTACTTTAATGTTAGACAGGATGTGCTTACAGGCTGCTATCCATTAAGTTTTCATGCGACGTATTATCAGAACGGCGCACTGGTAGAAACAGATATTACGACTTACATTAATATCAAGGGTGCTGATCCGGAAAAACTTTTGATAAAAGATGAAGATGAACCAGAAAAGAAAACAACAAATCCACGTATTATTGTAACAGGTTATCGTACAGAGCCAGAAGTGGTCTATGCAGGTTCAACTTTTAAGCTGACAGTAAGTGTCAAAAATACTTCAAGGGAGACTGCTGTTGAGAACGTGCTTTTTAACTTGGAAGCTACAGTGGAAGGAAAGGATGCAGACGCTACGTACTCGGCATTTCTACCGACATCAGGTTCTAGCTCCGTTTACACAGAGCGCATTTCGCCAGGTCAAACTTATGATATGAGCATTGAGATGGAAGCGAAATCAGACCTTTCCCAAAAGCCGTATGTGCTGACTGTCAATATGAAATATGACACAGAGGATCAGATTAATATGTCTGATGTTGCACATGTGTCTGTGCCAATCAAGCAGGAGGCAAAGGTTGATACTGGCGCGGCAGAGATTATGCCAGAATCGATTTCAGTAGGCGAACAGTCTAATGTTATGTTTAGCGTGTTTAATACAGGTAAGACAACGCTTTACAATGTAAAGGTAACTTATGAGAGCGCGACAGTGGAGAGTGGCATCACTTATCTTGGAAATATTTCGCCGGGTGCGACACAAAATGTCGATTCCATGTTGACTGGTATTGCGCCAGATACAGGGGAAGGAATTGTCAAGGCGGTAATTACATACGAAGATGAGGCTGGAAATGAGACGCGCTTTGAGAAGGATTTAAATCTTTTGGTATATGAGATGATGATTGATGAGGGAATGATAGAAGATATGCCTATGGAGCCAATAGAGGGTGAGAATACTAAGAAGAAAATCCCTCTTGTTGGGATTCTTGGCATTGCGGCGGCAGCGATTGCAGTGATTGCAGTTGTCATCACCATTATTTCCAAGAAGAGAAAGGCAAAGAAGCATAAGGAAGATATGGATTTGCTAGATGAGGATGATGTATAATGAAATTCTTTGATTTATTGCGCATGAGCATCTCCAATCTGTGGAAACGCAAACTCCGTACTGTGCTGACTGTGTTGGGAGTGGTGATTGGTATTACCTCGATAGTTGTCATGGTTGCACTTGGAAATGGACTCAAACAGTCAATGTTGGATAACTATGCCAATTACAGTTCTATGACGCAGATACAAATTTATAGTGGAGGATATTATTCTAGTAGTGGCAGTGGTCAGGATGAGCAGAAAAAGCTGGATGATGCGTTTGTTCAAGAACTGCTGGGTATGGAGCATGTCAAGGAGGTCTATCCTAGGTTAAATATTTCTGCGATGGCAAAGGTTGGAAAATATGCTGGACATCTTGATATTTATGGTATTACGAAAGAAGAGTTTGCAACCATGAATATTTCAATTGGGAAGGGAAAGCTGCCAGATTCTGATACGGAATTGCAGTTTTTCTATGGAAACAATGTGCTCACAAATTTTTATGTGGAAAAGACAAATGTCTATTCCTTCTGGGAGACAGGAGAAGCGCCAGATGTGGATTTAATGGAAGATGCTATCTTTGTAATCTTTGATACAGATGCGTACTGGCGTTCACAGGGCGGCTCAGATGAAAATGGAAATCCCGTAAAACAGCCTAAAAAATATTTGATAGAGGCATGTGGTATTATGGAGGGTGAGCTTGGAGAATGGAATAACAACAACAGCCAAAGTATTCTCTGTAATATGGAGGCACTGAAAGCAGAATTGAAACGTATTTTTAAGAAAAATCCAATTCCGGGACAGCCAACCAGAAAGAATGGGAAACCGTACAATGAGCTTTTTTATTCAGAAATTATTGTTCAGGTTGACGATATGGCAAATGTGACCGATCTGACAACTTGGCTGAAAGACAGCGGTTACAACGCAAACAGTTCGGCAGAGTGGATACAGCAAGAGCTTGACTCAATGAATATGATACAGGCAGTACTTGGCGCAATTGGAGCAGTTGCTATGCTAGTTGCAGCGATCAGTATTACAAACACTATGATGATGTCTATCTATGAACGCACGAAAGAGATTGGTGTTATGAAGGTGCTTGGCTGTGATATCCGCAATATACAAGGTTTGTTCTTGATAGAGGCTGGTTTTATTGGATTTATTGGAGGAGTGGTTGGCGTTGGATTTAGTTATGGGTTAAGTGTGGTAATCAACGGTCTCGTGGCTGGAAGCGAGGCGACCGCCAATATGGGTATTTCGGGCGCGATTTGTCGGATTCCGTTGTGGTTGAGTCCACTCGCAATTGTGTTTGCAATTGTAATTGGCATGATTGCAGGTTTTATTCCATCCCTTCGGGCAATGCGGCTGAGTCCGCTTGCGGCAATCCGCAATGAATAGAGTAATATAAATAGCAGTTATAAGGGCTTCTCAAAAAGAGAAGTCCTTTTGTATACTTAAAAGCATTCCCAACATATATTAATGTGAAGATACAACGTGATGGTTTGCTTGTCAGACTATTACAGAGGGAATGAAAATGGATAGAGTACGCAGAATGATCGGCTGTGAACACAGAGCAGTAAAATCTTATACAGGAAAGGGAATTTATACAGCTATATTGGACAGTGGCGTGGCAACACATCCAGATTTACGAGGACGAATTGTTGCTTTTAAGGATTTTGTGTCAAATAAACGTACTGCCTATGATGATAACGGGCATGGAACCCATGTGTCTGGAATTTTAGCTGGAAATGGTGCAGCCTCTAAGGGGAAATATAGAGGAATTGCACCAGAGTGTATGCTGGTTTGCGGCAAAGTATTGGACAAAGAGGGGGGGGGCAGTCTCAAAAACCTTACCAAAGGATTGATCTGGATATCCGACATAATGAAAAGTGTTCCAATTCGGATTCTCAATATATCAATTGAGATGGAGTCTGAGGATGGAATTGACCCAGAGGATTGGGAACAATTCCGAAAATATATTCGATATTTGTGGGATAACAATATTATGATTGTTGCAGCAGCAGGAAATAAGGGACCAAATCCTATGACGTTATCACCAATTGGTGAATGTGGAGGGTGTGTCTGTGTGGGGTGTCATGACGGCGATTACAAACCCAAATATGGACGACTCTGCAATGAGTATTCAAGCAGAGGACCTGGAAAAGACATTTCGGCTATCAGCAATCCTCTGAAAAAACCAGACATTGTGGCACCTGGCACAGATATTGTGTCCTGTAGTTCTCATTTTCGCACAACACCCTATATTTCCAAAAGCGGAACTTCTATGTCAGCGCCTATTGTCAGCGGTGCATGTGCGTTGTGTTTGCAGAAATATCCGCATTTGACCAATCGGGAGTTACGACGCCTTTTGCTGGGATCTGCAATGGATTTGGGGCAGAGTTGGGGTGTGCAGGGTGCGGGAATGCTTCGGATAGACAGTTTACTTGCGCAAGGATATTTTTAATTATATATTGACAATAACTGTATATTTGTATACAATAATACAGAAATGCAGTTATGTATTCCAAAGGTCTTGAATAAAGGGCAGACTTTAGGAGCGCATGTAGGAAAAACTGAGGAGGAAAAGCGATGGCAGACAACAGCGAATATTTTGAAAACCGACCCATTACAATGAATGAACATAACAATCTTTTACAGATTGAGGAACATATGTATCAGTTGCAAGATGTGGAAAAACCCAATGCTTTCCGCAATATGTTTCCTTATGATGAGATACCAAAGATTCCTTTTAATGACAGAGTGGTTCCGCATAATATGCCAAAGGAAATCTGGATTACAGACACAACGTTTCGTGACGGACAGCAGTCGAGGGCACCATATAGCACAGAACAGATTGTTACAATCTATGATTATTTGCACAGACTTGGTGGTCCGAATGGCATGATCCGGCAGAGCGAGTTCTTTTTGTACAGCCAGAAGGATAGAGATGCAGTTTACAAGTGTATGGAGCGTGGCTATCAGTTTCCAGAAGTGACATCATGGATACGAGCGAGCAAAGAGGATTTCAAGCTGGTCAAGGAGATTGGCATGAAACAGACAGGTATTCTTGTAAGCTGCTCAGATTATCATATTTTTCTGAAATTGAAAATGACAAGACGACAGGCAATGGAACACTATTTGTCTGTTGTGCGGGACTGCCTAGAAGAAGGTATTAGTGTGCGGTGCCATTTGGAAGATATCACTAGAGCGGATATCTATGGATATGTCGTTCCGTTTTGTCAGGAGCTGATGCGGTTGGCAGAACAGTATCAGCTTCCAATTGTGGTGCGCGCTTGCGACACGATGGGATATGGCGTGAACTATCCAGGTGCGGTTATTCCTAGAAGTGTGCAGGGAATTATTTATGCGTTGTACACACATGCAGGTGTGCCACATGAATGGATTGAATGGCATGGGCACAATGATTTTTATAAGGCAGTTACAAACTCTACAACAGCGTGGTTATATGGTTGTTCTGGTGTGAATACATCGCTGTTTGGCATTGGTGAGCGCACTGGAAACACCCCGCTTGAGGCGATGATTTTTGAGTATGCACAGCTTAAAGGGACCTTAAACGGTATGGATACAACTGTTATCACAGAGCTTGCAGAGTATTATGAGAAAGAGATTGGTTATCATATTCCAGAGCGAACGCCTTTTGTGGGGAAGAATTTTAATGTTACTAGAGCAGGTATCCATGCCGATGGACTGTTAAAGAATGAGGAAATCTACAATATTTTTGACACAGAAAAGTTTCTTAACCGCCCTGTATTATGTGCGGTATCCAATACTTCAGGGCTTGCGGGAATTGCACACTGGATTAACACTTATTATAAATTTAAGGATGATGAGAAGATTAGCAAGTCCTCAGAGCTTGTTGCGTATGTAAAAGCGTGGGTGGATGCAGAGTATGAAAGCGGCAGAGTGACTGTTCTCACAGATGACGAGCTGCTCACTGTGATTGCAGAAGGCTGTAAGACGCTCGGTGTTATTCTGAGCGGTCCAAAGTGCTGACCGCTCAGAATAACATGATGCACACAGTCACATTACCGCTTTGCGATTGTGGCTGGCGCGATACACACGGCAAATTTCATTAGTTATGCGTATACGTGTGGGAAATAAATGACGAGGTGACAGAAATGGACGAGTATGATGTAAATCATGATGCATCGGACAAGTATTCGTTGCGAGGAAGAGTGTTTCGGAAGCTGCGAGAAGCGATTTTAAATGGAATATATCAGGAGAATGTAGAACTGAAAGAGGCGGCAATTGCGGAGGAACTAGGTGTGAGCAGAACACCTGTACGCGAAGCGTTTCGGCAGTTGGAACTCGAAGGATTAATTCGGATTGTGCCTAATAAAGGCGCATATGTCACAGGTATTTCTGCATCAGATGTGGCAGATATTTATGAAATTCGTTCCCTTTTGGAAGGACTGTGTGCAAGATGGGCGACAGAGAAGATCACAAAGGAAAAAATTGAGGAGTTGGAAGAGATTATTCTTTTGAGTGAATTTCACCTGTCAAAAGAGCACTATGAACAGCTGATTGAGCTGGACAATCGGTTTCATATGCATTTGTATGAGGCATGTGAGAGCAAGATGCTAATCCATTTGTTAAAGGATTTTCACCGGTATGTACAGAAGGAACGGCAGCAGACACTTTCTGACAAGGCGCGGAGTGCAGCGGCTGTGGAGGAACACAAGAGCATTATGGAAGCGATACGCGATGGCAATGCACAGCTTGCAGAAAAACTTGCGGACGAACATATTTGTAATGCGTATCGAAATATGGTAAAATGTGGTTTGAGCGCAAAACACTAAATTTAGGAGGAGATAAGAATGGCAAAGATTCAAATGACAACACCTTTGGTGGAAATGGATGGGGATGAGATGACTCGAATTCTCTGGAAGATGATTAAGGACGAGCTGATTCTTCCATATGTTGACTTAAAGACAGAGTACTATGACTTGGGATTGGAGCACCGCAATGAGACAAATGATCAGGTGACAGTGGATTCTGCAGAGGCGACAAAAAAATATGGTGTGGCAGTCAAGTGTGCGACAATTACGCCAAACGCTGCTAGAATGACAGAGTACAATCTCAAGGAAATGTGGAAAAGTCCGAATGGGACGATTCGCGCAATTTTGGATGGAACTGTTTTCCGCGCACCAATTTTAGTGAAAGGGATTGTTCCCTATGTGAAAAACTGGACGAAGCCTATCACGATTGCCCGTCACGCATATGGTGATGTATATAAGAATACAGAGATTAAGGTTCCGGGAAAAGGAAAGGCAGAGCTTGTATTTACAGCGGAGGATGGAACAGAGACAAGAGAGCTGATTCATAACTTTGAAGGGGCTGGAATTATTCAGGGTATTCATAATACCAAGGAGTCTATTTCCAGCTTTGCAAGGGCTTGTTTTGGCTATGCAATCGATACAAAACAGGATTTATGGTTTGCGACCAAAGATACCATCTCCAAAAAGTATGACCATACTTTTAAGGATATTTTTCAGGAGATTTACGATGCAGAATACAAAGAACAGTTTGAAAAATTGGGTATTGAGTATTTCTATACGCTGATTGATGATGCAGTTGCGCGTGTAATTCGCTCTGAAGGTGGATTTATCTGGGCGTGCAAAAATTATGATGGAGATGTAATGTCGGACATGGTTGCGACAGCATATGGAGATTTATCTATGATGACCTCAGTGTTGGTATCGCCAAGTGGTGTCTATGAGTATGAGGCGGCACATGGAACTGTACAGCGCCATTATTATAAACATTTGAAGGGTGAAGAGACCTCTACAAATTCAATTGCGACAATTTTTGCATGGACTGGAGCACTACGCAAGCGCGGGGAACTAGATGGTATAAAGGAGCTTCAGGACTTTGCAGATAGACTAGATAAAGCATGTATTAAGACTGTTGAGGACGGTAAAATGACAAAGAGTTTGTCCTTGATTTCCACTTGTGAGAATCCAGTAATTCTAAATAGTCTTAATTTTATCAAGGCGATTCGGGACACGTTTGAAACACTATGATAACAGAAGAAACGGAGTTGGATAAGTTGTTGATATAGACAGATATTGCTGAAAGTAAAAAATTGTTTACAAGAAAATAGGACTATGCTTTTTGGGAAATCATTTTGTGATTTCCCAAAAAGCATAGT